>DASXWB010000641.1:0-10311 GCA_036503915.1 Lacipirellulaceae bacterium
GATCAAGCCTTTGCGCGAAAAGCTTGACGCACTTCCCGAAGCGGACGCGTCCGCTCGCGCCGAGTTGAAGCAGCAAATAGAAGCCCTCGACGCGAAGCAGCGACACTTTACGCACGCGTTGTTAATGACGGACCATGTTGAGAATGTCGCCGCCACGGAGCTATTGTTTCAGGGCGACCACAAATCGCCACGCGAGGCGGTTGAAGCCGGCTTCCCGTCGGTGTTTAGTCCGTCGCCGGCGACAATCGAGAGGTCGAATAATTCGCGCTCTAGTGGCCGGAGACTCACACTGGCCAATTGGATTGCGTCGCCGGATAATCCGCTCACCGCACGCGTGTTCGTGAATCGCGTCTGGCACAGTCTGATGGGCCGTCCCCTGGTCGCCACGCCGAACGATTTTGGTCTGGCCGGCGCGCCGCCCGAAGATCCCGCGCTGCTCGACTGGCTGGCGAGCGAGTTTGTGCGGCAAGGCTGGTCCGCCAAGCAACTCGTACGGCGGATTGCGACGAGTGCCACGTATCGACAGGCCCCCGTGTTAACCGGCAACCACTTTGGATCGCGCTTGCCGCGCCGGCTCACCGCAGAGCAACTGCGCGACGCTCTGTTGTTCGTGAGCGGTTTGCTCACCTCGAAGACCGACGGCCCGCCGATTTGGCCCGATCTGCCGCCGGAGATACTCCTCACGAACCCCGCTTTCCTCGATGACAACGCCGAAAAAACCAAGGGCTGGTACCCGTCGCCCAAGCCCGAACAGTATTGCCGAAGCCTGTTCCTCGTGCAAAAGCGCAACACCCGGGTACCGCTTTTGGAATCATTCGATTTGCCGGATAATTCGACGCCCTGCGCGCGTCGCGAAGTTTCGACGGTTGCGCCGCAGGCGCTCACGCTGCTTAATTGCCCGCTGGCGGTCGAGGCAGCACGCGCGTTGGCCGAGCGTGTCGAACGTGAGGCGGGAACGGAGTCGGCTGACCAGGTTCCGCGCGCGTTTGAATTGACTTTGCAGCGTCGTCCGGATGATTTCGAGGCGAAGGCTTGCCGTCGGCTCCTCACTGAACGCAACCTAACGGAACTGTGCCGCGCTCTATTGAACCTCAATGAATTTGCGTACGTCGATTGAATGGGATGATCCCGTCATCTCAAACATCTTCCAACGGCTCACTCGCATCGCCAAATTGATCGAGGCCCACATTCACCTTATCCATCATCGAAAGATAAAGCCGGCACATCTGCCGATTCTCATTGCCGCTGTAATCCAGAACACGGCCCGAGTGAATTTTCCCGCCGGCGCCCCCCAACAGCACAACCGGCAACTGTGTCGCGTCGTGACCGCCGGTGAGCATGCTCGAGCAGAACAACAGCATTGAATTATCGAGAGCCGTGCGTTCTCCCTCCTGGATGGCGTCTAACTTATTCGCGATGTACGCCACTTGCTCGACGAAGAACTGGTTCACCTTCAGCCAATCGGGCGTGTCGGAATGCGACAGCAGGTGATGGATCATGTAGTCGACGCCCAAATGGGGGAAGCGCAGCGATGAGTGGTCATTATTCAGCTTGAGCGTGGTCACTCTTGTCGTGTCGGTCTGAAATCCCAGCACGAGGATGTCACACATCAGCCGCATATGATCCGCGATATCTTGCGGAATGCCGTCCGGCGGGCGGGGAATATTCGGCTTATCCAGCGTGGGCCGCCAGCCTTGCATTTCACCGCGCCGGCCGGCCTGCTCGATTCGCTGCTCCACGTCGCGAACAGAGTCGAGATATTCGTCAAGCTTTTGCTGGTCGCTTGCGCTGACTTGGCGCCGGATATCCGTCGCATCGCTTAGCACGGAGTCCAGCACGCTCTTATCGCCGCGGTTTACTTCATCCTTGAATAGCCGATCAAACGCCTGCGCCGGATAGAGCTCCAGCGGCGTCGGCGATGTCGGCGACGACCAGGAGATATGCGAGCTGTAGAGCATCGAATAATTCTTATGCACGGCCGGATTTGATTTTTCGCAGCCCAGCACGAGGCTCGGCACTTTGGTCGATCGCCCGTACTTCTGCGCAACGACCTGGTCGACACTTGTCCCCGAACGAATTTCGCCGCCGGATGCGAGGGGCGCGCCGGAGAGCAGGTTTCCCGTCTGCGAGCTATGGATGTTGCCTTTGAGCGCTTCTTCGTTGTACAAGCCGCGAATAAACAACATTTTCTCACGATGATCGGCCAGCGGAACCAGCACCTGGCCAAGCTCCATGGACTTCCCTTCGCCCTTCGCCCACCACTCATGGCTGTGAAACCCATTGCCGGCGAAAAGCACGGCCAGCCTCACGGGCGCTTCGCTTGCCATTCGAGGTCCGCTCAAAACGTCGCCCCACACGTTGAGTGATTCGAGCCAGGGCAGCGCCATCGTGACACCGACGCCACGAAGCATCGTGCGACGTGAAAACTTGTGTGTTGCCATTTCGATCCACCTTCGTCGAATTGATCGACGCTCTACATGAATAAACCCGCCAACGCTCATTCATCCGACTGGGAGTCCCGGCCGCGAATCTCGCGAAATTGCCGGCTCTGCACAATCGCGCTGACGGCCACATCGACTTCGTAGTTGTTGGCGGCCAGTTCCCTATGCATTTCCGTCAGAAGTGGCTCATCGGAAAGCTGCACGGCTCGGCCCAGGGCATAGCCCAGCAGCTTTCGGCAAAACTGCCGCACGAATGTCTCCTTGCGCGCCGTCAATAAATAACTTCGCAAACCATCCAGGCCGTCGAATTGCGTGCCATCTATCAGCATAGCGCGGGAATCGATCGGTCGACCAGCGAGATCCGCCGTGCGATGCCGGCCAATCGCATCGAACGCTTCCAGGGAGAATCCGTACGGGTCAATTCGCTGGTGACAGACAGCGCATTTCGGATCGCTGACATGTTTTTCGACGAGCTGCCTGACGGTGAGTTCTTCGGTCGCCGCCTCATCATCTGGCAACGGAGGAACGCCCTTGGGCGGATTCGGCAGACGCTCTCCGAGCAGAACTTCGCTGATCCAATTACCTCGCAGGATCGGACTGGTTCGCGAGGCGCCCGACTGCTTTGTCAGAACAGTAGCGTGTGCCAAGATTCCGCCGCGCGCGTACTTCTTTACTCCATCCACGCGCCGCCATTCGGGGCCTGTGACGTCGGGGATATCGTAATGCTGCGCGAGCGATTCGTTCAAAAACGTGTAATCCGCATCGAGGATTTCCAATAGGGAACGGTTGTGCTGAAATAAATCCGTAAAGAACAGGATTGACTCCTCCGCCATGGCTTCGCGCAGAGCGGCAAAAGTTGGAAAATGCCGCTCGCTCTTTTCATTAAGCTGCTGGAAGTTGTTAATCTGCAGCCACTGGCAGGCAAACTCCGTGGCCAGTCGCCGAACCTTGGCATCGCGCAACATGCGACGCGCCTGTGCTTCGAGCACTTCGGGTTCACGCAGCCGCCCTTCCGAAGCGGCCTGCCGCAATTCGGCGTCAGGCTGCGATGACCAGAGGAAGTAGCTCAGCCGGCTCGCCAGTTCCCAATCGGAAACAGGCGCCGGCTCAATGCCCGTTGCCGGCTTCTCAATGCGATATAAAAACGCGGGACTAACGAGCACGCGTGCGAGCGTCAATCGAAACGCATCCTCGTGCGTAATTTCCTCCTTACGAAGTCGCTCGTACAAACGGTTTAGCGCACGTGCCTCGCCGGCAGTCAGCGGCCGTCGATATGCAAGCGAGGCGAAATCAACTAGTGCCTTAATTTGCCGCGACTCGCTGTCGATCAAAAGCCGCCGAAATGCGGCCGCTCGATCGCTGATGGGCTGCCGCATCGGCTCAAAAGCTTTTGCATCGGCGTCCTGAGTAGCAAATTCCAGAAGCTGCTCAAATGCATCGACCGATGCTAGCGCGTCGCGGCTGATGAAGTGCAATTCCTCCCAAAGTCGGTCGAGCTCCCGAGCTTGCGACTCGTCGAGCATCAGTCTCCTAAGGTGATCGTCCTCGCGATAAAACAGCGTCACTGAAATCACTTCGTCCACGGGCACGATCTTCGTGTAGCAAAGCGCCGGCGGAAATAGCTGGCGAAACGCCTCGAACGAGGCCTGAAGGCGTCGCTGTGCCGCGCTTCCATCAGTGACCAGAACTGGGATCGAATAATCGACCGGCGGACTGCCGCCTGACCACTGTTCGCTACGCGCCCCGATTTTCGGCTCGCCGCGCAGCAGTCCCTCGTTCAGCGGCTGCACTGCGTTGACGACGGCAACTTGCGCCGAACCTTCCCGGCCAGTTTCAGCATCGAGGACGCACGTGGCCACGAATTCGCGTCCTGCCGCAAGTTCGGCCGGCAAGCGAATCGTGAGTACGGAAGGGGCCCGAACGCACAAGTCCGAGGGGTGGGTGGCGCGCCCGTTCGGATCGCGGCCAAAGAGCTCCGGATCGAGGCCACCCCCCTGCCCGCTTGACTTATCCTCGCCCGATTTATTCTTGGCCGCACGACGGGCGACGTCCCGCAACATCACATCCGGCTTCTCCGGCGCCACGAGCCGCGGTGACTGCCAGACGACGTAGTCGGACTTGCTGCCATCCCCAGCATCCGTAACCACTAGCGAAATCGTGACATCGCCGCCTTCACGCGACTCCGGGATTTTGAATTTTATGTCCTGCTTCGTTGTCAGGAGATTAACCGGCTCCATCCAGCGCTGCGGACCTTTTTGGCGACCGATCAGCCCCACGCTCGAGAACATCCAGAGCGACTTCTGCCATGCCGCAACGTGGTTGGCAAGTGCGGCGGCATCTGCCGGCTTCGCCGCGCGCCACTGCGGGCGAAGATCGTCGAGCAGCTGAGATGGCTCGGTTCCGGTAAGAGCGGCCCACAGAATACCCAGGTATTTTGCGTTCAAGCCATGCTGTGCAGCCGCAGCTTCAATGGATTTGCGACCCGACGTCAGCGCATCGCGTTCGACCAGCGTCGCTTCGAGATATTTTTCTATGTGCAGCCGGCCGCCGTGATTTGTGTCGAAGATTACTCCTTGCAGGTTCACCGTGCTGCCGCCGCCGGTATCGGTGTACCGGCCGTAGAATTCGCGAATTTCCCCGAGCTTTTCGTCGGTCCAGTCGCGCGCCGTCGTGTGCCGTGAAAAGCGGAACCCGTCTGGCAGGAGCACTGCGTGACGAGACACTTCCTTCGCTGCGTCGAAATATTTTGTGGCGAGTGCCGGCGACATTGTCAGCGCGCTGCCGGTGTTCGTAAAGCCTTCCCCGGCCGCTCCGTCCGCTGGAAACTCACGCGCCGGGTCGAGCGAATCCAAGCTCGTCAGATCGCGAATCGTGTACGTATACTCGGCATTACTCAAGCGACGCAGAATGACACGTCCTGGATCACCGGAATGTGACTGCGCTGCGATTGCCAGGTAGTCATTGATCCACGCCAGCAGCCGTTCCCGTTCCATCTCCGTGGGCTGTTGGGCATCGTCGGGAGGCATGAGCCGGTTGCTCAGCATCTCGGCGGCCAGCCGCCATGTCGGCGGATGTCTGGTAGCGTCACCCCACCTTTCCACTGCTGCGAGATTGACGTCGCCCTCAATTACATCCGCGCCGCCGTGACACTTGTAACAGTAACGCCCAAGCAGCGGTTGAATCTCTGATTCATAAACATTGGCTAGCCCGGTTGACTTTGCCTCCTCGGCTGACACGATGACCTGCAGTAGCAACGAGCACAAGACGCCAGCCGGCATCAGAAGATAGGTCAAGGCCAGCATTCGCGACGATATGTCTCTCATGCGTCAGGCGCAATTGCACACGCAGGAAAAAAATTGCCATGGAATGCAATACAGAATTCGCGCACCACACTCCCCGGCGAAGCTGGCCCGATTATCGGCCAAACCGGGCAATTCATCAATCGTCGAGCCCGGCCGGCATGTTCGCGAGCTACACACTACTGGCGGACCGTTTAGGCATGCTACTATAACCCGTCTAACGCTGTGGATCGAATTCGCTGAATGGTGGCAGCACAAAACCTTGCGAGCATCTGTGCCGGCCTGTACCACGGATCATTCGTTATGCGCTTATTCCTGCGGTTTTTGACGTTAGTCGCTTGGGGCCTCGTAGCATCAACTGCCAGCGCCGACATGATCGAGCGGCTTCGGCCGGAAAAGCTCCGCGCAGTGCATGAGGCGATCGAGAGCCTTAAAACGCAGCGTCGCCAAGTTCATTTCGCGAGCGGCTACCAAGACGTGCGAGCATTGTTGCATGTGCACTCCGCGTTTTCACATGACAGCCGAGGCACGATCGAAGAGATCGTCGCCGCGGCGAACGAGGCCGACGTTCGCGTGATCCTGTTTAGCGAGCACCCGGCCAGTGAGTACGACTATTTCCTCGATGGCCATCGCGGCTTTAAAGACGGCGTTTTGCTCATTCCCGGCGCTGAGACCGGCGGCTTCTTGGCCTTTCCACGTCAAAGCATCCAAAATCTGAAAACCGACAGTCCGCAGGATTTTGCAAACGTCGTCCGCTCTACCGGGGGCCTGGTCTTCCTGTGTCACCTGGAAGAAAGGATGGACTGGGACATTGCGAAATTGAACGGCACGGAAATCTATAACACGCACGCCGACGTTAAGGACGAAACGCGGTTCCTTGCCTCGCTGCGCTCGCCGCTCGTCATGATCAGCCTGCAGCGGATGGTGAAGCAATTTCCTCAGGAGGTGTTTGGCGCGTTGTTAGACTACCCGGCCGACTATTTGAAGCGGTACGACCAGCTATGCCAGCGCGGCCCTCACACGGGTGTTGCGGGCAACGACTCGCATCACAACCAGGGCTACCGCGCCAAGATCGTCGATAACGGCAACGTGCTGGTCGAAGACGTCCTAGGCACCCGGATTGCCCTGATTGATCCCAAGCTTCTTCCGCCCCTTAAGCTCCTCGTTGCCGGCAAGATGCCGGGTGACTTGATTTTCGAGCTGGATCTGGATCCATACGTTCGCAGCTTCCGTCATGTGAGCACGCACCTACTGATGTCGGAAATTAACGAAGTCGAAGTGCGTCAGGCGCTCGCCAGTGGACGTGTGTATGTCGCGTTTGACTGGCTTGCCGATCCGACCGGTTTTGTCTATCGGGCGGACCGGCGCAGCGAGAGCTGGCCGATCGGCAGCGAGGTGACATTCGCAAACGATTTGTATTTGCGAGCCGACGCGCCACTCGAAGGTCGCTTCAAACTTATTCGCGACGGCCAGATCTCACTTGAGCAAATTGGGCCTGGTTTCGAATTCCTTGTAGATAAGCCGGGCATCTACCGCGTCGAAGTCTGGCTTCATGTCGCCGGCGAGGATCGTCCCTGGATCCTGACGAATCCGATTTACGTGCGCGGGCAAGGAGATGTCTTGCCGGGAAATGTCCGATAATTACCTTCGAACACTCAGAAGTCCCGACTCAAGGCCATTGCGTTTCGAATCGTGCCCGGCGCCAATAGCTTGATTGTAAATAATGTCGCCAAATCGATTCCAACCTTGGCAAGCGTCGCTTCCCATCGGCGGCAGTTTCAGCACGGCTTGGTTCTCTCGTAACTCGGCGGTGGACTTCGGCGCAGTGAGGACCATGCGTACGGCCGCTTGGGCCAAGCAATACCGATAGCAGTCTGCGGCCGTCGGTGGATCGCTACTCCATTCCGGATGAGGCGCCAGTAACGTCCCCCAGCGAGTGGCCGTGAAGGCGATCACCGGAGTTTCCGACTTAAGTGCCACAGGAAACACCTCCGATTCGGCCTTCCGATGAGCCATGTTGTAGCGATGCATCAGGACGTCAACCCGCGGATCGCGCGCTAGCCGGCCGGCCAGCTTTCGATCGTGTGCGCTGGCGCCGACGTAACGGATCTGGCCATTTGCTTTCCATTGCTGTAATTCGTCCAGAACGCCGCCGCTTCCGAAAATTGCCGCCAGCTTGTCGCCAGGGTTGATGTATTCGGCGAAAAAGACGTCGATTTGATCCGTGCCAACCAATGACACGATTTTACGAAGAGCCGCCCGCAATCCGTTTTTTGTGCGAGATCCACTGCCGCTGGCAATCACCACATCGTCCGCTCGCCGCTTGATCAGCATCGCGAGCTCCGCGATAAACGCCTTGCTACCCAGACCGTAAAAGAAAAAGAAATTAATGCCGTGTCCGAATGCCCAGCGAACGCACTTCGGATCCTGATCGGGTCGAGCAGCCAAGCCTAAGCAATTTGCGGGATTGCCGCGACGGGTCGAGATACTTTTGTCATTGACAATAGCCATACGATTCAACGCGTAACATCGGCCCTGGTCTCACTCTGAGGGGGCAAAAGAAAAGCCGCAAGCCCTAAAGGCTTGCGGCTTTTGTAGTCGGGCCGACTGGATTCGAACCAGCGACCTTTTGACCCCCAGTCAAACGCGCTACCAGACTGCGCTACGGCCCGATTGTAATTTTCCGATGTTTTTGATTTGGCCTGTTCGCCTACAGTGTACTGGTTTGTCTCCAATTCCGTGCCATTCCGTACCACATTTGACCCGACCACGGCGGCCGAGCCGTCGGCTTCCAGTTTAGTTGATTCGAGGCACTGTCGCCAGCGGACGAGTTGCACCGCCGGGGCGTAGTGCCGCTCCAGATGGTGCTTGTCGCTCTTGGTCCATCCGATGCCCGCCCATCCCAGGCAGCCGGGTTTCGCTGGTAGCCGGGCGACTGTTTTGCCGAAGCGGCGAACATTGTCGCCAGTTTTGCGGTCGATAATACGGTTGTCAGCGGAGAGAGCACATGCAATCTCGTATCATGTACATCGAACGCAAGAGTGATGGCTTGAGCGGTCCTGCTCGGATCGGTCGAGTGACATTCTCGAAGTCAGGCAAGTCGGTATACTACGCAGGACGGCGGTTCGAGACGCTCTCTGGTCAGGGATTTAAGTCCAATTACTTCGACGTCGAGACCGGTGATGCGTACTGAGATTACTGGATGTAAAAGGAACGGCAGGGACCGTCTTTATCCGGGCACTATCGAGATGGACGAAGACGTTCAGGAAGAGTATTGGACCGAAATCAGGAACCAGCCGAAAAATAAACGTCATCGAATTATCCGCTGTACCGGCAAGTACTCCGGCAAGAAAGGCAAGGATTACTGACAAAAACGCGAATGGGCGCTCGCTGAACGGTCAGCAGACCGGTCGGCTGGAGTCATCCGCGTTTCGCCCGTAGCCTGGGTACACGCTGTCATGTCGGACCGCGATAGTCATAGTTCCTGGAAGGTCATCGTTGATGCAGCGTCACGCTCGCTGACGCCGGCAGATGATATTCGACTTTGGCAAGTCGTGATAGCCGAGGTGTTTCGAGACGCCCAATATCTGTGTGATCATTCAAAGTCGAAATCACCGATCTTTGCCGAGATCGGTTCCTGTTCTCAGTGGCAACGTCCCCATCAGCACAGATGGCTTAAGAACGGCGGCTTTGCCGCACCCTATGGTTACGGCGGTGACTCCTTCAACATCCACGCCTTACCTGTGTTCGACTGGTCGGTTCGGTTTTGCCGGAGCGAGTGAGATGGCTCGTGGACAGCGGTTGAGAAGATTAACGGCAAACGACCACTCACGTTGCGTGTGACATTACCGACTCGCACCAGTACACACAATCAAGCGGCTGTTCATACGATCTGGACGCCAGGATCACCGACAGTTCCACACCGAGAAGCAATACGCTTGTACGGCTTCCGTAAGTCGGGTGAACAATGGCAATGCACGGCGACTGAAGGCGATGAGTCGTCCTACGAGTCTGCCTGTAGTAAGGTGTAGCGAGCGCGACTCGCAATCAGCAGAGCCGGCGCATCGCAGCAATGAGTCAGACATCGGGCGTCTATGGCGAGTGAACATTGTAGCGGTACAATGCGTCAATGTCCGGCACGCCGAAGCAAACATGGCAATCGTGGGCGGAGTTTCTGGCCAATGCTCCGCCCTCAAGCACGTACCAAGGTGCCGACATCGTACAAGTACGATACCAACCGAAGTTAGAGAGTCTCGCCACGCCGGAAATTAAAACGTATTGCGACGGTGAATGCGAGGACATTCGATACTTCGATTCTGACTACAATTCTGCATCGCTGAAAGAAGATGCGTTCTCGTGCTTCAAGCCTGTCCTAACGCAGTAAACACCCGCCTCGGGGAAGGTCGGGTATCGCGAACCATCATGCCGACGGTGATGTCCGTTTAGACATTGGAGCGTTGCATATGGCCGAATCAGAAACTAGCGTCACCGTCCTCGACCATATCGACAATATCACGGTGCCAGGTACTCCGTTCAAGGAACCGGCCAACGAGTATTTTGCGCTCGTTTGT
>DASXWB010000642.1:0-2846 GCA_036503915.1 Lacipirellulaceae bacterium
CCGTTCACCTGGGGCAGAAGCGTGGCCGAGTCGGTGAAAAACGCGGTGGCATTGGAAGCGGTCGCCGAAATGGCGCTCGGGGTTCAACAGATTATGCGACACGCGCCGGCCTTGGAGCCATACGTCCTCGAGAAACATTACCAGCGCAAGCACGGACCGGATGCGTATTATGGACAGGGGGAGGGACGGTGAGTAGGTGAGTACGGGTGCGTCGGTGCGTAGGTGAGTGGTGGATTCGAGTTATAACGAATCAGAATTAGGTGATTAATTGGACACATGTTGGAGATGACTACTGAGTACTAGGTACCAAGTACTTAGTACACGTTCCCCGCAAAAACTATGTTCGTACAGACTCACCGATAACCTGACCCTACTCAACTACTCACTTTCTCACCGATGAACGATCTTTCTTAGCAGGGCATGAACCAATGATCGACCTCAAAGCACTCGAAGCCTGGTTCGTCACCGGCAGCCAGCACTTGTACGGCGACGAAACACTGCGGCAAGTCGACCGCGATTCGCAGGCTATCGTGCAAGGTCTGTCGCAGCACGCCGGCATGCCGCTGCGCATCGTGTTCAAGCCAGTGCTGACCGGTCCGGAGGCAATCCGCGATATCTGCCGCGAGGCGAATACCGCCAAGAGCTGCGTGGGCCTCGTGGCCTGGATGCACACGTTCTCGCCCGCCAAGATGTGGATCGCCGGCCTTTCGGCGCTCAACAAGCCGTTCGTGCATCTGCACACGCAGTTCAATCGCGACATCCCCTGGTCGACGATTGACATGAACTTCATGAATCTCAATCAGTCGGCGCACGGCGACCGCGAGTTCGGCCATATCGCGAGCCGAATGCGCCGCGCCCGTACGGTGATTGTCGGCCATTGGCAGGACGATGCGGCAGTCAAGCAGCTTTCCGACTGGTCGCGTGCGGCGGCGGCTTGGCACGACTGGCAAAACCTCAAGATCGCACGCTTCGGCGACAACATGCGCCAGGTCGCAGTGACCGAGGGGGACAAAGTCGAGGCTCAAATTCGCTTTGGCTACTCCGTGAATGGCTACGGCGTGGGCGATCTGTCCGCTGCGGTAAATGGCGCCAATGACGCCGAGGTCGACCGGCTGTGCGCGCGCTATGACGAGGAGTACACAGTCGCGGAACCATTGCGCAAGAATGGACCTCGCCGTGCGTCGCTGCGCGATGCGGCCCGTATCGAGCTCGGCCTGCGAGCTTTTCTCGAACGTGGAGGTTTTAATGCCTTCACCGACACGTTCGAGGATCTGCATGGATTGAAACAGCTGCCGGGCGTTGCCGCGCAACGTCTGATGGCCGATGGCTACGGCTTCGGGGCCGAAGGGGACTGGAAGACGGCCGCGCTGGTGCGCGCGATGAAGATGATGGGTTCCGGCACGAAGGGCGGCACGTCGTTCATGGAGGATTATACGTATCACCTGAATCCGCAGTCGCGGCTGGTGCTCGGCGCGCACATGCTGGAGATTTGCCCCTCAATCGCGGCCGGTCGGCCGTCGCTGGAGATTCATCCGCTGTCGATAGGCGGCAAGGAAGACCCGGTGCGCCTGGTGTTCGATGCGCCACCGGGCCCGGCAGTCAACGCCGCCATTCTCGATTTGGGCAATCGTTTCCGCATGCTGGTGAACGAAGTGGATGTCGTGGCGCCGCCCGAACCGCTGCCGAAGCTGCCCGTGGCGCGGGCCGTATGGCAGTGCCGGCCGAACCTGGAAACCGCGGCGGCGGCCTGGATTCTCGCCGGCGGCCCGCATCACACAGGCTTCAGCCAGGTGGTTACGACGGAGCAATTCGAGATGTTCGCCGAAATGGCCGGCGTTGAATTGCTGGTGATTGACCGCGACACGTCGCTGCGCGATTTCAAAAACCAGCTTCGCTGGAATGACGCGCACTATCGGCTCGCCGGGGAATACTAGGCGAGCGAAGAGATTCTCGCGAAAGAACCCCCTCCCCGACCCTCCCCCCAAGGGGAGCGAGTATGGTGTTTCTAACCCGACTTTACGATGTGCGCGCCGCGGGCTGGACGGCTGGTGAGCATAGTGGGTTCGATGCCGGTTTGCGCCTGATAGTGTTCGATGAGGTAATGGGAGACGCCGTATATTTTGCTAGTTTCCACTAGGCTGACGGTGCACCCGCCGAATCCGCCGCCGGTCATGCGCGACCCGATCACTCCTCCTTGGAGGCCGATTTGACGGGCCAGATCAACTAACAAGTCGAGCTCCGGGCAGCTCACCTCGTAATCATCTCGCAGCGAGTCATGACTCGCGTACATGAGCCGGCCTGCTCGCGGCCAGTCGCCTGCTTTGATCGCGGCTGCGGCATCGAGCGTTCGCTCAATCTCGCTGATGACGTGCCGAGCGCGTCGAAGTTCAATCGCGTCAAGCTTGCCGCGCTGTGCTTCCAGCTGCGAGAGCGTGGCATCGCGCAGCGACGCGACGGCGAGCTTCCGGGCCGCCGCTTCGCATTGCGCGCGGCGCTCGGCGTATTCACCGCCCGAGAGTTCGTGCTTCACGTTCGTGTTGATGATCAGAACGGTAACGCGCGGATCAACGAGCGGAATGTGCTCGATCTTCTGCGAGCGGCAATCGAGCAACATCAGTTGATCGGCCTGGCACATCACGGAGGCGAACTGGTCCATGATGCCGCACGGCACGCCGGCGAATTCATGCTCGGCCTTTTGGCAAAGGAGCGCCTTCTCAACGGAATTGAGCGACGTGCCTGTCATCGCTTCTATCAGCGTAGCAGTTGCGACCTCCAGTGACGCGCTGCTCGAAAGTCCGCCGCCGAACGGTACGCCGGATTCGATCACTGCCTGAAAGCCGCTCGGC
>DASXWB010000643.1:0-5697 GCA_036503915.1 Lacipirellulaceae bacterium
GAGGATATTTCACCGACCGTTTCGGCCGCCGGCGCGTGCTTACATGGAGCATCTTGCTGTACGCCTTCTCCGCATTCTTCGCCGGGTTCTCTACGAATTTATGGATGCTGCTAATACTGCGCACGACGACGTTCATTGGCGTCTGCGTCGAGTTCGTGGCGGCTGTCGCCTGGCTCGCCGAACTGTTCGATGAACCGAAGCAGCGTGAGCGCGTATTGGGGTACACCCAGGCGTTCTCATCGTTTGGCGGGTTGCTCGTGGCGGTTGCCAACGGGCTGATCGCCCGGCATGCGCTCGGCTTCCCCGCGATTCAAATGCCGGGATTTCTGGAATCGATTCTCGGGCCGATTCAAAATCCGCAAGCAGTGTGGCGCTACACGCTGATGAGCGGGATCATCCCGGCAATTCCGCTTATTATCATCCGGCCGTTCTTGCCCGAGTCGCCGAAGTGGGCGGCCAAAAAGGCGGCTGGGACACTCCGCCGCCCGAGCATCTGGGCCATCTTCTCGCCGGAGCTGCGTCAAACGACGCTAGTTACAACTCTTATGTTCGCCTGCAGCTACGGCGTGGCGTTTGGTGCAATTCAGCAGCTTCCGCAAATTGTTCCCGGCATCGACAAGGTGCGCGAGAAGGCACAAAGCGCCGCAGCCGACAAGCCCGAGCAGGAAGCCACGCGGGCACGCGCGCTCGTGATGCAGGAGACGATCGCAAACTATACCAAGGCGCAGGAAACCGGCGGGTTGGCGGGCCGCTTTGCGCTCGCGCTGCTGGTGGTGCATTTCGCCAGCCGGCGACGACTGTTGCGAGTATTCTTGATACCAGGCCTTATCATCCTGCCGCTCGTTTTCCTCGGCTTCGCGCGCGGACAGGAGACAGTGTTTTGGAGTTTCGATATCAGTTGGCTGCCGGGGTTCCACCATGTGAGCATCTCACTCTTGGGACTTGGCATCTTTTTGGCCGGCTTTTTCACTGTGGCCCAGTTCAGTTTCTGGGGCAACTACTTGCCGCACGTCTACCCGATCCACCTTCGCGGCACCGGCGAGAGCTTTGCCGCCAACATCGGCGGCCGAATGTTTGGAACGCCTTTCGCCGGCTTGACGCAGATGCTGGCCTTGCTGGCCATCGTCCCCGGCCCCACGCCCTCGGCGAAAACCGCGATTGTTGCCGCATGCGTGGCGTTTGTGCTGTATCTTGCTAATCTCATTCTTTCGTTCTGGCTGCCGGAGCCCAAGCACGACATCAGCACCGAATAAGAGCCAAAACATGGCGGAAGCTCATTCCAAATGGTGGCGTCAGCTCAACGGCTATCACTGGTTCGTGTTCGTTGTCGCCAGCGCCGCCTGGTTCTTCGATTGCCTGGATCAGCGGTTGTTCACGCTGGCGCGAAATCCCGCGCTCACTTCCCTGGTGCCGGAGGGCGACGTTCAGTCGCTCGGTAAGAACGTGACCGCGTTCTTCCTCATCGGTTGGGGAATCGGGGGCGTCATCTTCGGCGCCCTGGGCGATCGGCACGGCCGGGCCAAGATGCTCACCATTACGGTTCTCATGTATTCGGTGTTTACAGGTCTCACGTTTCTTAGCCGGGGTTACTGGGATTTTGCTTTGTATCGGTTCCTTACCGGGATGGGAGTGGGCGGCGTATTTGGTCTCGCAGTGGCGCTAGTTGCCGAGACGGTACCCGATGGCGCTCGCACCGGCGCGCTGGGCATGTTGCAGACGCTCTCAGCCGTCGGCAATATCTCCGCCAGCTTGTGCAAAATGCTGATCGATAAAATTGAGCACGGCGGCTACATCGAGCCGGGCAGCGGTTGGCGCTGGCTGTTCTTGATTGGCGCATTGCCGGCATTGCTGGTGATCTTCACAGGTAAATATTTGCGCGAGCCCGAGCCCTGGCTGCGACAGAAGGCCGCCGGCAAACTGCCCAAGGGCGGCTTGCTCGCCCCTTATGCCGGGTTGCTGGCCGAGCATCGCTGGCGAAAGAATTTGCTGATTGGCGTGCTTTTGGCGTCGACCGGAGTGATCGGACTCTGGGCAATCGGCGAGTACGCCCCCGACCTGCAGCGCAACGTCTTCCGCACGCATTTCGAAGCAGCGGGCGTTCCGTCCGCCGAGGTCGGCGATCGGATCAACAGCGCGATCAACCTCGCGTTTATCTTGCAGATGATCGGGGCGACGGCCGGAATGTGGCTGTTCACGCGCCTGGCGATGGCCATGGGCCGGCGATCGGCATTTGCAATCGGCTACACCGCCGCGCTCGTGATCACACTCTTGGTATATTGGAAAATGGATTCCCCGATGGACGCGTACTGGATGATGCCGCTCATGGGCGCGGCACAGTTGTCGGTGTTCGCCGGCTTTGCAATTTATCTGCCCGAGCTGTTCCCCAGTCGCTTGCGCAGCACGGGCACGTCGTTCTGCTACAATCTGGGCCGCTTCGCGGCCGCCGGCGGCAGCTTTTTTTCCGCCGCGCTGGCGACTCAGGCCTTCGGCGTCTACGGCTCGCCGCTCAAGGAACGTTACGCCGCAATGGCGATGTGCTCCATCTTCCTGATCGGTTTACTCACGCTGCCGTTCGCCCCCGAAACGAAAGACAAGCCGCTGCCGGAAGACGCGTAGCGTGAGGCACGTGGTTTAAAACTCACATGCCCGAACCCTCCTACCGCTGGTACCGCGACCTGAACCGCTACCAGTGGTTCGTGCTGATCGTGGCGGTGCTCGGCTGGCTGTTCGATTGTCTCGACCAGCAAATCTTCATTCTGGCTCGTCAGCCGGCGATGGAAGAGCTGCTCGCCACGTCCGATCAGCCGACGATCGACGCCTACGGCGGATACGCGACCGCCATCTTCATGATGGGCTGGGCAATTGGCGGGCTGGTATTCGGCGTGATGGGCGATCGAATCGGCCGCGCCAAAACCATGGTGATTACGATCCTGATGTACTCGTTTTTCACCGGTTTGAGCGCGGCGAGTGTAGGCTTCTGGGACTTCTGTGCGTATCGTTTTCTAACCGGTTTGGGCGTCGGCGGCGAATTCGCCGTCGGCGTCGCCCTCGTGGCCGAAGTGATGCCCGACCGCGCCCGGCCGTATTGCCTCAGCGTACTGCAGTCGCTTACCGCCATTGGAAACATCAGCGCCGCACTCATCGCCATGACAATGGGCTCGCTTGTCGAACGTGAAATAATTCCCAGCGTCTGGCGGCCCATGTTTCTCGTCGGCGCCGTTCCGGCCCTCTTGGCGGTGGTTATTCGCTGGCGTCTGCGCGAGCCGGAACGATGGCAGCTGGTCTCACACGAAGACGAGATTGCGAGGAAACTTGGCTCCTACAGCGAGCTGTTCGGTCACCCGCTGTGGCGAAAGCATGCGCTTGTTGGCCTGGGGCTGGCGTTTGCCGGCATCGTCGGCTTGTGGGCCGTCGCCTTTTTTGCATTCGATCTCGTTGGCAATGTGCTGCGCGAGCGGTTTGTCAGTGAAGGGCTCTCCGCCGAGCAGGTGCGCGGAAACGTGGCGCGCTGGAAAGGAATTGCCTCGATCATGATGAATATCGGCTCGGCGCTCGGCATGTACGCCTTTGCGGTCCTCACACAACGCATGGGCCGAAAGCCAGCGTTCGCCCTATGCTTCGTCGCGGCGCTCGTCAGTACGACGAGCGTTTTCTATTACCTGGACGACTTCCACGAAGTCTTCTGGATGATGCCAATTATGGGATTCTGCGTACTGTCGTTGTTTGCCGGGTACGCAGTTTATTTTCCGGAGCTATTTCCAACCCATCTGCGCAGCACGGGAACCAGCTTCTGCTACAACGTGGGGCGATTCGTGGCGGCCATCGGGCCGTTCCTGCTGGGCTATCTCACGAAAAATGTCTACGCCGACACGGCCGATCCATTGCGCTCCGCCGGACTAACCATGTGTGGCATCTTTGTTCTCGGTTTACTTGTGCTGCCGTTTGCACCTGAAACCAAGGATCGACCGTTACCGGAGTGAACAGGGAGCAGGGAGCGGGGAGCAAGGAATAAGATTAATGTCCTCCTCCTCGCACCATCGGGTCGTCGTCGTCGGAGGCGGCTTCGCCGGCTTGAATGCCGCCCGCTACCTGCGCCGGGCACCGGCGCAAGTAATTCTTATCGACCGGCGCAATTTTCACTTGTTCCAGCCGCTGTTGTATCAGGTGGCCGCCGGTGGCTTGTCGCCCGCCAATATTGCGGCCCCACTGCGCTGGATCCTGGAGCGCCAAGCGAACTGCGAAGTGTTTTTGGGCGAAGTGCGCGACTTCGACGTTGCAAGTCGACACGTATTGTTCGACGGCGCAAAGATCCCCTACGACACGCTCATCGTCGCAGCCGGCGGCCGGCACAGTTACTTCGGCCACCCGGAGTGGGAGCCGCTCGCGCCCGGGCTGAAAACGATCGAAGATGCGACCGAGATTCGCCGCCGGATTTTTACGGCCTTTGAGCTGGCCGAGCGCGAAACTGACGTTGGCCGACGGCGGATGCTGTTGACGATGGTCATCGTCGGCGGCGGGCCGACTGGCGTCGAGATGGCGGGCGCCGCGGCCGAAATCGCCCGGCACAGTCTCTCCCAGGAATTTCGCCACATTGATCCTGCCGACGCGCAGATTCTTCTCATCGAGGCCGGCGACCGCGTGCTCGGCACGTATCCGCCCGAGTTGTCGGCCAAGGCACAAAGTTCGCTCGAGCGGCTTGGCGTGACCGTGCGCACGAAAAACATGGTCAAAGCGATTACGCACGATATGGTGACGGTCGAGTGGGCCGGCGGACGCGAAGAGATTCCGACGCAGACCGTGATTTGGGCGGCTGGCGTCGCGGCGTCGCCACTTGCCCAGCATTTGGCCGCGGCCACCGGCGCCACGCTCGATCGCGCCGGCCGGCTGGTCGTTGAACCCGATTTATCGCTGCCCAGCCACCCGGAAATTTTTGTTCTCGGCGACATGGCGAATTATTCGCACCAGGACGGCAAGCCGCTTCCTGGCATCGCGCCGGTCGCCATCCAGCAGGGCCGGTTCGTGGCGAAACTAATTAAATCCCGCCTGCGCAAGAAAAGGCCGCCGGCCTTCCACTACCGCGACCGCGGTACGCTTGCGACCATCGGCCGCTCCGCTGCCGTCGCCGATTTCGGCAAGCTCCGCTTCAGCGGCTTCTTCGCCTGGTTCCTGTGGCTCATGATTCACCTCATGAACCTGGTGAGCTTCCGCAACCGGCTCCTGGTGTTTATCCAATGGGGCTGGAACTATATCACCTACGACCGCGCCGCCCGGCTGATCACCGGCGGCGCGCCGGACCCTCCCGTGCCGGCATCCACTCCCCTTGGGAGAGACCAGGGTGAGGGTCCGACCGCTCCCGCGCCGCCACCAAAATCGCCCGCACACACATCCGAGTCGCAGTGAGGCTCAAAGCCATGCCAAGACGTCATCGTTTGACGCGGCGCGCGCTGCTCAAGGGGGTGGCTGCCGTCGCAGCAAGCAATTCCGTGGGACCTTGGATCATTCCCTCGACCGCTTTGGGGCGCGACGGCCTTGCCGCGCCCAGCGAGCGAGTCAGCTATGGCTACATTGGCTGCGGCGGGCACGGCGCCGGCTGGAATTTCGATCATGTCTTCCGCTGCGCAGACGCCCAAATCATTGCCGTGTGCGACGTGGACCAAGCACACTTGGGCGCAGCGAAGAAAAAGGTCGATGCCCATT
>DASXWB010000644.1:0-8146 GCA_036503915.1 Lacipirellulaceae bacterium
AAGATCTGGACTAGGCCGTCGCCGTTTCAGTTATTGCGATTCGTGATACGCTAGGTGTCGGATGTCAGGTATCGGGTGTCAGAATTCGGAACTGATACCTGACACCTGACACCCGACACCTAATATCAGCCCCGCTGGTCGATCGGCACGAACGCGCGCTCCTCGGAGCCCGTGTAGATCTGCCGCGGCCGTGCGATGCGCGTGTTGGGGTTCTTGTGCATCTCGAGCCAGTGCGCGATCCACCCGGGCAGCCGCCCCATCGCGAACAGCACGGTGAACATCGGCACTGGAATGCCGATCGCCCGATAAATGACACCGGAATAGAAATCGACGTTCGGGTACAGCTTGCGCTCCACGAAATACGGGTCGTGCAGCGCGACATCTTCAAGCTGCTTGGCGATGTCGAAGATCGGGTCGTTGATGTGGCGCTTGGCCAAGAGCTTGTCGCAGGCGGTCTTGATGATCGTCGCCCGGGGATCGTAGTTCTTGTAAACGCGGTGGCCGAAGCCCATGAGCAGGAAATTATTATCCTTGTCTTTGGCCATGTCGACGTATTTCTTCACGTTGCCGCCGTCGTCCAGAATTCTCTGCAGCATGGCCACGCATGCCTCGTTCGCCCCGCCGTGCAGCGGCCCCCACAGTGCGCAAATGCCCGCCGAAACCGACGCGAACAAATTCGCCTCGGACGATCCCACCATCCGCACGGTCGACGTGCTGCAGTTCTGCTCGTGGTCGGCATGAACGATCAATAGCAGGTTCAGCGCATCGACAAAATCGGGGTCCGCCTCGAACGGCTCCGTCGGCACCGCGAACATCATCCGCAAAAAGTTCTCGCAGTACGTCAGATCGTTGCGCGGATACACGAACGGCTGCCCGATCGATTTCTTGTAGGCGTACGCGGCAATTGTGGGCAGCTTCGCCAGGAGCCGTAACACCGAGCGGTTCACCTGCTCGGGGTCCTTGACGCTGAGCGAGTCCTGATAAAAGGTCGAAAGCGCTCCGCAGACCGAGCTGAGGATCGCCATGGGGTGCGCATCGCGGGGGAAGCCATCGTAGAACAGCCGCATGTCCTCATGCAGCATCGTGTGACGGCGCAGCTTGCCGCGAAACTCGTCGAGCTGCTTGGCGTTGGGCAATTCGCCGTGAATCAAGAGATAGGCAACCTCGATGAAATCGCAGTTCGGCGCAAGCTGCTCGATCGGGTACCCGCGGTAGCGCAGAATGCCGCGCTCGCCGTCGAGGAAGGTGATGGCACTGGTCGTCGCGCCAGTGTTCATGTAGCCTTCGTCGAGCGTGATGTAGCCGGTTTTGGCCCGCAGCTTGGAGATGTCGACGGCCTTTTCATTCTCCGTGCCGACAATATTGGGCAGCTCGAGTTCGCCGGAATCCAGAATCAATTTCGCAGGTTTCGTCATCGATCGTCGTCCCTCCGGCTCCAATGTGGTGAGTAAGTGAGTAGGTGAGTAAGTAAGTCGGTCTCAACTTCAACGACGTACTCACTTACTCACTTACTCACCTACTCACAGGGCCGCGACGCGGCCCCTTTAAAACGCAGGCCCCAGTAAGTGTACCGGCGAGAGTAAGGGTGTTCAATCGGCCCGAGAACTTGCGCGAGAGGATCGCTTGCGCCGTTTGGTTCGATTTTCGGGAGGCCGAATTCCGCACAATAGCTGCTGCCGATATTCCCGCGCAATGCAGATCAGGCATGGCATGTAAACCTGGTAGCCGCAGCGGCTGCATCGCACCGGGCTCCGTTCACCAGCTTGTGCCCTTGCCATTTCATACTGTTCGTCGTGGTCGTTGAGTCCACGCTGGCCGCTGGCAATCGCGCCGACGGTGGTCCGGCCAACCCCCAAGCGCGCAGCAATCTGGCGCTGCGAAAGCTCGCCCTCATCAAGCAAACGGCTAATCTCACGGACTAGTTCAATGGGGAGCATGGAATGCCTGTTGGTTGAGGAGTACGGAGCAGGGAGCACAGAGCTGGAAGCAAGGAGCAAGGAGAAAGGAGAGAAAAGCAATGCGAACATCATCTTTCCGTTCGCGTGCTCCCCGCTCCGTGCTCAATGCTCCGAGCTACTCGTCCGGCTCAATCCAGAAGTCGCCCGGTTCAGGCAGTGGGTCGAATTCGTCGTCGTCCGGTACGAATACGTCCCAGTGCGAATCGTCGGGAATTGGAAAGCCCTGTGGATCATCCGGCTCGCCCGGCCAGTTATCCGGCAATTGCGGATTGCGCGGCTTTTCGTGCTGATCGACATGAAATAAACGAACCACGGCCGACTCCTTGGTCGCTGTCTTACAGTCCGGCGGTCGCGACACGCACGTGCCCCGGTTTCGCCTTGAAACAGGCGGCCGGTCACGAGACCGCAAAAGTTGCCCAACACGCAGAAAGCTAGCAGAAAGCGCGGCCGAATACTATACTTATGTACACATATTCTGGCGGTTTTATGCGCTGCGAAATCTGGCCGCATTTGGGCTGGACAAGCCGTTCACGCCGGCCGCGCCGGATTTGCGGCCAATGCGGCTGCCGCCAACCCGGTGGAGAGTGGAAGGTCGGGTTGAGGAATATCGGCCCGACGTCCGATAAGCCAACTGAGGCATGGACTGCCGACCCGAGGTGTACGGAGTGCGCCGCACGTCGGCTTCCTACAGCTCTCCCGCAGCAGGAGCGCTCACCATGCCCTTTCCCCTGATCCCAACAGCACTAGCCGTTGGATTTTTGCTGATGTGGGCTCTGATTGGCGGGATGCTATTCCGCGACGGCCAGCTTGCCGCGCGCCGGGAGCGCGAGTCGAACGTCCTTCCGATGCCACCGCGCCGCGATTATAAAAAGCCGCGTATGCGGGCCGCCTCGTAAGAGCAGGATGCGGGATGCAGGATGCGGGATGCGGGGGAACAGTAAATCGTGTGCAGG
Organism: Lacipirellulaceae bacterium; assembly: GCA_036503915.1. GTDB lineage: Bacteria > Planctomycetota > Planctomycetia > Pirellulales > Lacipirellulaceae > JABDGM01. Next base: position 2,912 of record DASXWB010000644.1, read on the forward strand.
CGCCCTGCCCCGGGCATCCGGCATCCCGAATCCTCCGCGCGTCATGAAGTTCGATTGACCAGTTCGTCGATTGCTTCCTCCAATAATTCGGCCATTCGAGACGCCTGCTCTTCGAGCAGCGCGCGTTTGTCCGGGCCAAGCCGCTGATTCTCTTGATAGGCCTGTTCGTCCAGGCCTAAGTGGGCATTCGCCACGACAAGGCCGGCGATGCCAAACGCTTGAAAAACCCCTTCCGTATCACCCAGCGCGGCCAGCTCCTCGAGCGGCTCAATCGCCTCGTCGTATCGAGCGCGTGAAAAATAGTGGTACACGAGTCCCTGCCTCGCCAGGTTCTGATGATATGCCCTGGCGCCCGGAAAATCCTTGGCCTCCCGCCAGGCCGACTCAGTGTCCACCATCTTCGCGTGTAAAAGCTGGCCCCACACGGTATCGCGCCGTGCGGCGCCATTCTCCGCGTCGGCCAGCAATGATTTCGGCCGGCTGATCGCCGCCAGCGCCGCCCCAAGCAGAAGGCAGCCCAGAATCACGGCAGCGACGCGCCCGACCGACGTGCGCCGCGGCGTTAATAATGCCGACGTCTTCATGAGGTCGTCGAGTCGCGTCGTGGCCTCGGCGCGCTTGTCGGCTGCCTGAAGCAATTGCGGCAGTGATGTTTGATGAGGCGCACCGGCCCAGCCTTGCTCTGTACCGTCTGCGGCAAGCGCATTGAGCTCTTGGCTTAGCAACGAGGGATCGCTGTAACGGTGTTCGGGCTTTTTGGCCAGCATTCGTTCCACTATTTGGGCCAGCCGCGCGGGCACGTCAGGCCGGCGACTTGCGAGCGGCGGCGCCTGCTGATTGAGATGTTGCACTGCCACCGCCAGCGGCGAATCACCTGTAAACGGCGGCTCGCCGGCCAGCATGTGGTACGCCGTGACGCCCAGCGAATAGATGTCGCTGCGCGAGTCAAGCGCGTGCCCTTCGATCTGCTCAGGGCTCATATACAGCGGCGTACCCATGGTGACGCCGATTTGGGTGAGATTTACGCCGCCGTCGCCCTGCACGCGGGCCAGGCCGAAATCGGCGACCTTCACCTCGCCGCTGCGCGCAAGCATGATGTTTTCCGGCTTGATGTCGCGATGCACAATCCCTTGGCTGGACGCCTTCTGCAGCGCAGACGCGACTTGCCGCATAATATCCAGCGCCACTTGCGGAGCGACCGACCCGCTACCGCGAATTACCTCGCCCAAATTGCGGCCCGGCACGTATTCCTGCGCGATGAAGTGAACGCCGTCTTCCTGGCCCACCTCGTAAATCTGCACGATGCAACCGTGCACGAGCGAGGCGGCCGCCCGCGCCTCGTGATGGAACCGCCGCACATAGTTCGGATCGAGCGCTAGCTCGGCGTTGAGCACTTTTAGCGCCACCTGCCGGCCAAGCGACATCTGCTGCGCGAGATAGACCTCGGCCATCGCCCCGCGCCCCAGACGGCGCAGCACGGCGAAGTCTTTCAGCTTTCTCCCAACCAGATCGGCCACGGCTTGGGCTCCCAGCACGTCGACTGTCAGCTTTCCATAATATCACGGTATAATGAAGCAATGGCAATGCGGCGCCGGCCCTGCCGCCAAGACGGGGCTACTTTGCAAATGACTCGATGCGGGAAGCCAACATGAGCTCGAAAGTCTTTGAATCAAAAATCATAAACCGCGGCCGGGGTCCCGAAATCGCCGGCACGCGGATCACCGTCTACGATGTGATGGATTATTACAAAGATGGCTGGCATCGCGACAAGATCGCTGTACTGTTCCGCCTGTCATCGCGCGACATCCAGGCCGCAATCGATTATATCGAAACGCATCGAGAGGAAGTGGAAGCCGGCTATCAAAAGATTCTCGACCGGCATCGCAACTACAAGTACCCGCCCGAGGTGCAAGCGAAGCTTGATCAGATCCGCGGCGACGCAACTCATCGTCTTCAAGAAATTCGGCAGCAGCGGCTGAAGGAGAATCGCAATGCCGACGATCATGGCTGATCACGATGTCGAGGGGCATCTACAAGTATTGCTGAGTATCTGCCTATCACCGCAATGGATTGATCTTTGGACCGAAGCTCAATGCAGCGTAGAAACCTTTGAGCGTCTGGGCTTAGAGAAAACGCTAGCGACTCGGACGTATGGCAGATATGTCAACAGCGCGAAATCGTGCTCGTTACGGGGAACCGGAATGCGGAGAGCGACGAATCCCTTGAACAAACGATTCGGCGGCTTGGCAGGTCGACCAGCCTCCCTGTTTTGACGATCGGCGACGCAAATCGACTGATGAGTGATCGACGGTACGCTGAAGATGTCGCGGCGCGCCTTCTCGACTACGTTCGCGACATTGATATGCTGCGCGGTTCTGGCAGACTGTACTTGCCCTAGGTTTCCCTAACGTAAGAAGGCAGTCGCACGTTCGTCAGCACTTCCGCCGCCGCTTCGGAGCGGTTGAGAACGTAGAAATGGATGCCAGGCACGCCGGCGTCGATGAGGCCTTGCGTTTGCCGCGTGGCGAATTCGACGCCGGCGGCGAATTGCGCGTCCGCATCATCACCGGCGGTTTCGAGCTGCCGAATGAACTCAGCCGGCAGCTTCGCCCCGCACAGCGACGTGATTCGTTGGATTTGCGCGAAATTGGTGACCGGCAACAGCCCCGGCACAATCGGCACGCCGATGCCCGATTTGCGGCAACGATCGCGAAAGCGGAAGAAATCGTCATTGTCGTAGAACAACTGCGTGATAACGACATCAGCGCCGCAATCGACCTTGCGTTTTAAGTTGGCAAGATCGACTTCACCACTGGGCGCTTCTTGATGCGTTTCGGGATAGCCGGCCACCGCGATTCCAAACTCGGAAAACTCGCCGCGGATCAGCGTGACCAGTTCGTTGGCGTGTCGCAAACCGCCTTCCATCGGCCGGAATTCGGTATCGCCGCGCGGCGGGTCGCCGCGCAAGGCCACGACATTTTCGATATCGGCGTCCCGCGTGGCCCGAAGATACTCGCGAAGCTGCTCGACGGTGCGGCCCACGCAAGTGAGGTGCGTGGCAACCGGCAGTTTGAACTCGCGACGAACGCGGCTGACGATCTGGAGCGTCGTCTCCTGCGACGACCCGCCAGCGCCATACGTGCACGTGATGAAACTGGGGCGAAACTCGACGAGCCGGGCCACATGCTGAAACAGGTTCACCACGCCTTGCGGAGTTTTCGGCGGGAAAAGCTCAAACGAGAGACCGAACTTACCGGTCCCGTACGCGGCAGATAGCTTCATGGCGACGCAGCTCGAAAACAGTCGGCGACTTTGCATCCTAGTTTACCAGAAACGATTCCGGCTCGGCAGTAAACGCCAGCGACCCCGTTGTCGCCCCTCGCCGCAAAACCCGCATAACCAATCTGCCGCGCACAAGGACGCAGGCCGTCGGCGGCGGCCCAGATAACCAGCAGTAACGGTTCATCCGCTCGTGCCGCCGTAACCTACGTTTACGTGGGAAAGAAGCGGCCAGAACCGGCAGCAGTGCTGCGCACCTGGTCCGTGGAAGCTGAACCTTACGAGTCCGGCTACATGCACGGGCGTAGCTGAATTTGCAAGAGTTCAGCCCGTACACCACATCCTGACGTCTGCAATTTCGGCCACGCTCATGATCAGCCAAACTTTATTGTTAATCCTTGGCGGTTGCCTTCTTGGCGCCATTCAATTGACGGCGGGTATCGCGATCGGAATGTGGGCTCGACGCACCAAGACGCCGCAAGTCGCCAGCGGCCGGCACGAGATGATCCATGCCAGCGAGATCGCCAAGCGGCTGCAATCGTTGGCGGATGAAATGTCCTCGAGCGTCGGCGAGCATCGCGCCCGGCTCGATCACGCCAGCCAGCTGCTTTCGAGCAATGAAAACCGCTCCGGCCAGGGTCTGGCCGAGCTTGTCGTGGGCGTGATCGACGAAACCGTGCGCGCGAACCAACACTTGCAGTCGAAGTTGGAGACCGCCGAAAGCCGGCTGCAAGAACAAGCGAACGAAATTGAAACGTATATCTCTCGCTCGCTCACCGATCCGCTTACGGGCTTGCCGAACCGCCGCGAGTTCGACAATCGCCTGGAAGAGCGAATGGCGGCGTGGAAGCGCCGGCAAGAAGCCTTCTCGCTGCTAATTGTGGACGTCGATTACTTCAAGAAGTTGAACGATCAGCACGGCCACCTGGCAGGCGACCAGGTGCTGGCCGCCATGGGCAAGGCGCTGCGCACCGCGATTCGCCGCGAGGATGCCGTCGCCCGCTACGGCGGCGAAGAGTTTGCCATCTTGCTGCCTCATACGTCGCTGGAGCAGGCCGTGCACGTGGCACAAAACGTGCGCGACGCCGTCGCGCGGATCAGCCTGGATCACAACGGCCAGCAGCTCGCGGTCACGGCCAGCGCCGGACTGGCCGCGATCCAACCGGATGAGCAGCCCGAGCTCTTGATCCACCGGGCCGATGCCGCACTCTACGCGGCCAAAGGGGCCGGCCGCAACTGCGCGTTCCTGCATGATGGCGCGATATGCCGGCCCGCAGTGGGCTATGTGCCGGGCGTCAAGGCGGCGCCAAGTCCGGCGGCTGACCTCGTCGAGCTGATTCACAACGCGAAACCAGCTTCCGCATCGGCCGCGGACGCCAATGGCGAGGCGAAGAGCAGCTTCGGCGCCTATCTACCTGCCGAAGAGATTTCGTCCGAGCTTGCTCAGACATGTGAAGATCTCCGCCGGTTTGTCGAAGAGCGCCAGGCGCCTCGCGAATCACCGAAGGCGAAGCAGACTCCGACCGGTAGCTGAAACGCGCAAGAGTTCAGCCGCCTGCGTTTATGCTGACTTCTTGCGAATTCAGCTATTTCACCGATCGCTCCTCGATCGTGCCGCCATTTCTGACGTAATTCCTTGCCGTTGCTATAACTTACGGCCGGGCCCTCAATTCGGGCTTGCCGTGATAGCACACTTTCTTCAGACTTACGGCGTCAGGCGGGAAAGCGCGGAATCTCCAGTCGCACACCAGAGCGGTTGTCGAATTTCGCAATGCGCCCCCGCACGTCTCGCGCCGGAAGGAACTTTTGCCGATGAGCCAGGTAGCCGTGGGACCACGCAAAAACATTGAGCGACAGAACTGGACGGAAATCACACCCCAGGCCCTGTACGACAAGTGCCTGTCGCTCGCCAAGAATCTTTGGTGGAGCTGGCACCCCGAGGTTGTGAACCTGTTT
>DASXWB010000645.1:0-19288 GCA_036503915.1 Lacipirellulaceae bacterium
CTCTTGTTTCCGGCCACATACTGTGCTAATGTACACTAACAATGACCGTCAGGTAGTGACGCCGCAACTGAGACGTCTCGCAGGTCGTCACGCGCGATATTTCGACTACACTCTCGAGGTTCCCAATTGGGCGCCTGTCGCGAGATGCGTCGTTCAGCGCGCGTGAATACCCCTAGGTGCGGCGCTATTTCCTGGCGGGTGAGGCGGCAACCGAGCATCGTTGCCCATCGCTCCGATTCACTTTCCCTCCCTGGGGACCCTTCAGGGGGAGCGACCATGCGCGCCACGCTCAACTGCCCCTCAATGGGCCCATCATTTTTTTATTTTTTGGTCTGCCCGCCAAAAGCACCACGACAGACAACAAGGAGAGCCTAGCGAGTTCAAAAACCGGATGGCGGATGACAATTAAAATCAGCGGTGGCATGCTCATGCGCAGCGTAAGCATGTTCATCGGCTCGACCGATCGGGCGTTTCGGCGGCTGTCCACTTTTGGCAATAGCGTCTAGAATGGGCGTTTTTACCGTATGCCGAACCGCCCGCGTCGCCTGCGCGTCTTGCGTTGCAATGATCAACAACCTGCCGGTAAAGACGCTCAAGCATGGCGACCTGACGATTGAAGGCTATTCGCGGGCCGCCGTTCAAACGTATTGGCGGTTTCCGGAGCTGAAGCTGGGGTTCGACCTGGGCGGCCAGCCGTGGTCGTTCATGGGCACCGAGACGTGGTTCGTCACGCACGGCCACCTGGACCACATCGCGGCGCTGCCGGTGTACGTGGCCCGGCGGCGGATGATGAAGATGACGCCGCCGGTGATTTACATGCCGGCCGTGTGCGTCGAGCCGATGGAGAAAATCCTGCGGCTGTTCACGCGCCTTGACCGCGGCCGGATGCCGTGCGAGATGAAGCCGGTCGCGCCGGGTGACGAGATCGAGCTGTCGCGCGAGCTTGTGGTGTCGGCCGTGGCCACGCCGCACACGGTGCCATCATTGGGGTACATCGTGTGGGACCGTCGCCGCAAGCTCAAGGCCGAGTTTCAGGACTTAAGCGGCGAGCAGATTCGCGATTTGCGGCTGGCCGGCACGGAGGTAAGCGCCGAGGTGCGGCGCCCGCTGATCGCGTACGTGGGCGATAGCGCGCCGGGCGGCCTCGACGACAACCCGGCGATGTACGAAGCCAAGGTGCTCATCTGCGAGCTGACGTTCGTCGCGCCCGATCATCGCAAGGACAAGATCCACAAGTTCGGCCACATGCACCTGGACGACCTGGTCGAGCGGCGCGAGCGCTTTCAGAACGAGCTCATCATTGCGGCCCATCTCAGCACGCGCTACCACGCCAACGGCGTGCGCGCGCTCGTGAACAAAGCGATCCCCGACATGTTCGGCGGCCGGCTGCACTTGTGGATTTAAACTATGCGATCCATGAAGGCAAAGCTGCCGAGCGCTGAAATTCAACGATCACGTCGGAAAGGTATCGCATTGCAGGTCGCGGACCCACTTCGGAGTGTCGCGCACGTACGAGTCGATCGCTGCGCGTCGGCTGAAGTAGTAAATCGCATTCAGGCCTTGAAAAACGACGCTGATCACTATCACCGAACCATAAAACAACAACACAATTTGTTTGGCCAAGGTCTCGAATTCCCCCATCGAGCCCAGCGCAGAATCCAATTCGGCGTAGGCCTCGAGCTGAGCCGATACCGAGCTCGCCTGGTTGAGATTCGTATGGATCGCCCACAGCGAGTACCCAACGATAATCGCCAGAAGACCGATCTGGTTCCAGCCTAAAAAGGCCGCCGCCCGTTGATCGAATTGCAGCAATCGTTTGCGCCCGCGAAATTCGTTGTACGCCACCACCGACACTGCAATGAAAACCAGCGCGCCGCTCAGGCTGAACAGGGCAAATGGCGCCGAAAGCGCGGCCACAATGGCGGTGGCCCAACCGTTAAAGCCGGCAACGCGTGCCGCTTTGCGAATCGACTTCGACCTTTGGCGGGCGAGCGCCAATTCGCGATGGTGTTCGGCCGTAAGCGGCCCGCCCGGCGATTTTTCGACCGGCGGCACGGCGGACGCAGCATTCCTCATATTGTTTACTAACCCTTCCGGCGCGCAATGGGGCTGGTCGAAATCAGGCGCTGGCAATCATCCAGCTCAAGTCTAGGCCACTAGCGCCCCATGCGAAGCGGCATAGGCAGCGTAGCTGACCAGTGCGCTTGCGATTTTCTACCTACCGGCGCACATTCACCCGGGGCCGGCGAGCGGCCATCCGAGGTAACAGAAGCGCGAAAACGGTCAATACCAGCGTCAAGGTAGCCGGCTCGGGCACGTTTGAAGCGCCTGATCCGTCGCCAGGCCGCGTCGTTCCGAAATTCGTTTGCCAGACGTTGTAGTCGCCTGGGCCGATCGTGCCATTGCCGTCGCCGTCGGCGCGCGTGCCTAGCGGAACGTTCTGGCCGAGTGTCTTGCGCCAGACGACATATTCGGCCGCGTCGACCGAGTCGTCGCCGTTGTAGTCGCCGGGCAGAATTTGCGGCTCGGGCACCACGAGGTTTACCTTAATGCGCGTCGTGTTGTTCGTCTCGTTGATTTCTTGAATGCGATTGTACGGATCGGCAATGACTTCGAGCCAATACTGGCCGTCCGCGAGGCCCGTCGCTTCGACCCATTGGCCCGGAAGGCTTGTGGTGTAAACATCGGCCCAGCCGATCGAGATGCCCAGGATCGGATCACTGACGCTGTCGTACACGCGGCTTGAGGGCGCACCTGGTAAAGAAGTGTTGTACGAACTGCTGTCGACGACGGCCATGCTTGTCTTGTCATTCGACGAAACGATGGGGCCGACTCCATCGCCGGGCAACACCGTGCGCAAGTTGTATTGGGCGATGCCGGGAAGGAACAAATGGCGCGGTGGAATCGAAGCGGCGTTCTGAAAGCTGCCGATGAGCACTTCAGTGACAGGGCCATCTGTATGATAAATTCGCTGGTAGACGTCCTGAACATTGTTCGGATGCGTCACCTCGCGAACTTCGAGCGGCCCGGCGCCCGCATTGGGCAGTGCGCCGACAAATTGGTACAGGACCTTGTTCGGGATCAGCTGCGTGTTCATGCTGCCGCAGTGCATGTAGCACCGCGACTCGCTCTCCCAGGCGAACAAATCGGGCAAGAGCGGTGCCGCGGCGACGCGCTCGGCCGCGGCGCTAAGCAGCAGGGCAGGTACCAGCGCGCAGGCGCAGGCGCGTACTCCAAATATCCACAAGCCGGTGGCAAACCCCATTCTCATTCCGTATACCTCAGCGCGGTCCTTCACTCATTGTAACCATGACGAGCAAGGCAGGCGCGCTATTTGGCGGCCAGATGGCTCACCGGCGGACTGTCCGGAGAGGGAGTTTTTAGCGGCGCAAGGCCCAAAAGCTCGCGCACCTGTCGGCTGACGATCTCGCCGCGATGTGCGGCCAGCGTTTCGCGCACGATCTCATCATCGAGATTCAACAAGAACTTCCCGTCGCGCGTGATGAGCCGCAAGAAGTTCGTGAGGTTTTTCGCTAGCATCTGGCTGGCGTGCGCCGGCACCTCACTCGGCAAATTTGTCGGGCCGAGAATGGTGACGCCTTTTTCCACCACAACCTGGTCAGCCTTGGTCAGCTCACAATTTCCGCCGCGCTCGGCCGCCAGGTCGACGATTACCGAGCCGCTTCCCATGGCGCGCACCGCTTCCGCGGTGATCAGGCGCGGTGAGGGCTTTCCCGGGATGGCGGCGGTCGTGATGCACACGTCGCTGGCCGCCACTGTGCGGGCCATCAGTTCGCGCTGCTTGCGATAAAACTCCTCATCCAGTTGTTTTGCATATCCGCCGGCGGTTTCGGCGCTGGCCGTCTCCAGCGGCATCTCGACAAACTTGGCACCGAGACTTTCGACTTGTTCCTTCACGGCGGGACGCACATCGTACGCCTGCACGACGGCGCCCAACCGGCGTGCCGACGCAATCGCCTGCAATCCGGCAACTCCCGCGCCGATGACAAACACTTTGGCCGGCCTGAGCGTGCCGGCCGCCGTCATCATGAGCGGAAACATCTTGGGCAGCATGTTGGCCGCCAGCAGCACGGCCTTGTAGCCCGCGATCGTGGCCATCGACGACAGCACGTCCATGCCCTGGGCGCGCGTGATGCGCGGAATCAGCTCCATCGCGAAGAGCGTGGCGCCGCGCTCGGCGACTTGCCGCACGGCCGACGGGTTGCCCAGCGGGTCGAACGGCGCAACGATCACCAGCGTATCGTCGATCAGGTCGAGATCTGCAGCGCCTGATTTCTGGTTGGCCCCCAGGCCGCGGACTTGCAGCAGAACGTCGGCCGACCCGAACAACTCACGGCGCGCGGCGACGATCTCGGCGCCCGCGGCGCGGTACGCATCATCATCAAAGCCGGCCGCCACGCCGGCACCTTGTTCGATAAGTACGCGGCCTCCCCCCTTCAATAGCGGTGGCACGCTGGATGGCACGAGCGCAACGCGGCGCTCGCCCGGGAACGTCTCTTTAGCGACGGCAATGATCATGGCGGGAGCAATAACCTCGGCCGCCCATCCTACGGACTGATCGCTTCAGCGGCCAGTGCCACGGCGAGTAAATCTGGCAACGGGGCCGAGATTACTCCAGAGAGATGATGCGGCCGGCCCTTACGGCCTGCGTGGCATCGCCGGTGTAACCGTGCACGTTTGCGGCCGGCTGATCCACGATCCAACCGAGGATCGCGAGCGGCCGCGCCGACGGCTCGATCGACTCGGCCTGCTCCTGCCCGACAAGCACGGTGAGCGGCTCGCCGCTTCCCAACTCGAAATTCCATTCGATCACGGAGCCTTTGTCGCTTTGATTCGTGACGCGACCGGCGAGGAAGATGCCGCCGTGCGTGCGCTTCGCCGACTTGATCCACCGCGGCGCGAGGAGCGCCACCTCCTGTTGAGCATGCGCGTCGGCGAGCGTCGTGCGAGCTAGCTCGTGGACTTCCCGATCCAAGGCCGAAGCGTAGCTGCCGCTCGAATCCTTGTCGACAAAGGTTGCCTTCTGAGCCAGATCGCAAAATGCCATGTAACTCAGACCTTTGGTGCGTTTCACTTGGGCGCCGTCGTCGAAGTTGCCCGCGACGAGGCCAGCCTGCGCTTCCTTCGCCTTGCCGAGCGCGACAGCCAACTCGTCGGCGGAAAACGACGGCGCGCCGACAATTTCGGCCGGCTCGCGCGCGAGGCCATCCGCGGCCGATTCGACGTCGCTTTCGCTGCCTTCATCCGTCGCCGGCATCTGCTCAAACTCGATCGGTTCCTCGTCGTCCGCAGCAAGATCAGCCGCGCCGCTTGTCTCGGATGTCGTGGCATCATTCGCCGGTACCGTTATAACCGGCGAACGGAACTCGCTTGGCAAGATCGCGCTGGGCAGATACTGGCCCGCATTCAAGAAATCACGCTGCGGCCCGAAGAGCCATAGCAGGGCATAGTAGCCCAATGCCGTGCCAACAATTCCCCCAAAGCCAATCATGACGAACAGCCGCAGCGGCGAACGGCGCCGGCTTGGTCGGGACCAATTCTGAATGGGTCGCCCTTGCGGCCACGCCGGCACCTTGGGGGTGCTGGTGCCGCTGCGCTCGCTATTTGTGACAGCCGACTCTGGCTCTTCGTCCTCAGTCGAACGCTCTTCATCGGCCGCAGCTTCGGCCTCAGTTTTTGATTGCTCGAGGGCGTCGGAATTCAACGATGCGTCTGCGGCAATCAGCGGCGGAGCCGCACCGGTTAGATTACCTTCGACCCGATCGGTGACCGGCGGAGTGAAGTCAAAGATGGTCTCCTTGGTCTGAAACCACTTGTCGAAGCGTTCGCCCGAATCGTCGGGCGATTCAGGCGGCTGCGTTTCGCGATTTACCTCATCCTCATCGCGGGATCGGCGCAAGCGCAGTGTCGGCGTCGCGCTGGTAACCGGGAAATTTGTGGGTAAATCTCCGGCCTGCTCCGCGCGCGCCTTGGCTTCGATTTGGTCAACCGGCAGGTCGCTCCACGTGGCAAGCGACGAGAGATCCGAAACGGTGCGCCGGCCGGCATCCTTTCCATTCTCAGGCGGCAACGAGTCATCTGACTCATTTCGCGTCTCAGCCGGAGGACTTGTCGTTGCCGGTTCGACTCCAGCGACTGTTTGTGTCGACACGGCGCTTGTCGTGCTCCGCGTGTCCCAGCGCGTTTCAAGTGCGGCCGAGTCGACGGTCTCCTTGGCGCCTTCCGACTCTTCTTCGGACAAGAGCGCCTCGTCCTCGGTCATCACGAGCTGCGGAATCTCCCGAGCCGTCGCGTGCTTGATCTGAAAGTAGGTACGGCACTCGGGACAGCGAGCCCACTGCTCGCTATCGGGCTGGTCAAACATCACCGATTCGTGGCTGCACTTGGGGCAGACTGCCACTCGAACCATAGCGCAAATCTCCAATAAGGCCCGTCGAGAATTCGCTTGGAGACGCTAGCGAAAGCGGTTTATGCCGAATTCAAGTTGTAACAGTTTAGCACGAATTCCCGGGGGACAGCTACTTGAAGCTGGAAAAGACCCGCGAATTCGCGCCAATCGAACCAATCGACAGAATTGGAGGCTTTTGAACTGCAGCCGCTCTTCTGTGACCCCGGCGAACTGTCGCCAAGCTGCCCCCCACGACGCCGGCTACTTATTGCATGCGAAGCCTGCCGGCTTCACAGAGGTTGGCTACAGGTCGTAAAGCGGTGCGAACTTGCCGCGCAGATGCCGCATTAAAGCGTCGTGCGACAGCGGCTGGCCCGTGGCGCGATGGGCCAGCTGGGCGGCCGGATAGCGGCGGCCTTGCCAGTGGATCTGCTGGCGAAGCCATTCGAGCAGCGGCGAAAACGCGCCGCGCCGGAACATTGCCTGCAGGTCGCCCAGTGTTTCCGCCGCTTGCTCAAACAATTGGGCCGCGTACAGGTTGCCCAGCGAGTACGTGGCAAAGTACCCGATCGCGCCGCTGCTCCAATGAACGTCCTGCAGCACGCCGTCGGCATCGTTCGGCGGCTCGATGCCCAGGTAGTTGCGGTACTTCTCGCGCCATGCGCCGGGCAGGTCGGCCACGCGCAGATCGTCCAAAACGAGCGCCTGCTCCAGCTCGAATCGCACGAGGATGTGCAAGTTGTACGTGGCTTCGTCGGCTTCCGTGCGCACGAGCGACGGCCGCACGTCGTTGATCGCGAAGTAGAACTCATCGAGCGGCACGTCGGCAAACGCTTCGGGAGCCGCCGACTTGGCCTGCGGATAAAAATGCTCCCAGAACGCCCGGCTGCGACCGACCAGGTTCTCCCACATCCGCGATTGCGATTCGTGAATGCCCAGACTCGCCGCTTGCCCGGTCGGCAGACCGAATCGCTCGGGCGGCAGCCCCTGCTCGTACATGCCGTGGCCCGCTTCGTGCAGCGTGCTGAAAAACGACCCGGGCATGAATTGTGGGTCGTATCGCGTGGTGAGGCGCACGTCGCGCGGGCCGAGCGTCGTGCAAAACGGGTGGTCGGTCACGTCCAAACGGCCGGCCGAAAAATCGTACCCGAACGCTTCAATCGCCTGTCGCCCGAGTTTTTCTTGGACTGCGATGGCGACCGGCCGCTTGAGCACGTCCATGTTCGGCCGCCGGCTGCTTGCGGCAATTTCAGCCACGAGCGGAACCAGCTGTTCGCGCAGGCCCGCGAGCACGCGCTCAACTTCCTTCGTCTTCGCGCCCGGTTCGTATTCGTCCAACAGCGCATCGTAAGGAACATCGTTATAGCCAACGGCTGCAGCCTCTTGCCGTTTGAGCTCCACGGTGCGCTCCAGCAGCGGCTGAAAGCGTGCGAAGTCGTTCGCTTTGCGAGCCTCGACCCACAGCTGCTGTCCGAGCACCGACAGCCGCGCCAGCTCCTCGACGAGCGCCTGCGGCAGCTTGGTTTTGCGATCGTAGTCGCGCTTCAGATTGACGATATCGGCGCCCGTGTCGCCGTGCGGATCGGCGGCCAGCGGGCTGTCGGCCAGCTCGGCCAGCCACTCGCCGACTTCCGGCGCCGTCTCGCGCTTGTGAATCAAGCCGGCCAGGTAGCTCATCTGCTCTGCGCGATACGGTCCGGCGGCAGGCGGCAGCTTGGTGCGCTCATCCCAGCCCAGCAGCGACTGCGTCGAGTGAAGCAGTGCCACCTCACGCGCATGAGCGCACAGTTTTTCGTAGGTTGTTTGGTATTTGTCGGACATCATCGGCTTTCCACGGTGCTGTCGTGCCTGGTGGCATGCTCTCGCGCAGCGCAGCGGAGCGTGAGTGTGTCTGAGGCACGATTTCATGCCTACGCTGCTGACTTCGGCGAGCTCAGTCGAGCCCCGCAGCGACGACATGCCACCCATTAGAACGGCAAAGACCCAGTCTTAGAACGGGTTCTTCACGACCGGCTCGGTACGTTCGAGCCGCTTCTCGATGTCAACGGCTTTTGCGTCGCGGTAACTGTCGAGCTTCCAGCGGTCGCGGTCCCAAATCGCGCAGCCGCCCGCGAAAATCGGCAGCGACACGATGGCTGCCATGCAGGCAATTCGCCAGTTAGAATGAAGCCAGAAGTGGAACAAATTAAACAACCTCGCAGACAGCCCTGAATTTATCGCGGCGAAGTTTCGCAGATCGCAGCTAAACCGGCAAGCGAAGTTCCACCCGACCTCTGACCTTTGACCTCTCGCGCCATGCTCGACATCCTCGTCATCGCGCCGCATCCCGACGATGCCGAGCTGGGCATGGCGGGGGCGATCTTGAAGTTCAAGAAGGAGGGCTTGCGCGTCGGCGTGTTGGACCTTACCAGCGGCGAGCCCACGCCGCACGGCACGCCAGAAATCCGCGCGCGCGAAACCGCCGCCGCCACCGCGATTCTTGGCCTCGATTGGCGCGAGAACCTCGGCCTGCCGAATCGCAGCCTGGAAGCCACCATAGAAAACCGCGCGAAGCTGGCTGGAATAATTCGCCGCGAGCGGCCGCGCTGGCTGTTCGCGCCCTATTGGGTCGATGCCCACCCCGATCATGTCGCGGCAACCCAGCTCGTTGAAGCGGCCCGCTTCTGGGCCAAGCTCACCAAGACCGATCTGCCAGGCGCGCCGCATCATCCCGAGCGCATCTACAACTACTACTGCGTGCATCTGAAGATGGCCGCGCAGCCGGCGCTGGTGCTCGATATCTCGGCCGAGTGGGACCAGAAGCTGGCCGCCATCCGCTGCTACGAGAGCCAATTCATCACCGGCCGGCCGACCGAGCCGCCCGTGTTCCTCGACGCGCTGCGCGACGAAGCCGCCTATTGGGGCAAAGCCATCGGCACGCTCTACGGCGAACCGTTCACGTGCCGCGAGCCGATCGGGCTTAATTCGATGAGCGGATTGATTTGATGGGCGCTCAATTTCCCATCGAGGAGTCAAATCGGCGCAGGGCCGGGAGCGATGATTCGATCGACGGCGAATTCGCATCGACACCGACCTGGCAATTCTCCGTTCGCACGCTTTTGATTGTTACCGCGCTGGTATCGGTGTGCCTGGCGGTTGGCGTGCACTATGCGGGGTTCATGTTCGCTTTGGTCGTGATTGGGCTGATTCAAGTCGCCACACTTCTCTCGGCCGACTGGCTGATCCGGCCGCAGAATCGCCGCGCGCTGGCGTTCGTGACGGCCGGCTCGTGGATTGTGCTGGGCAGCGGACTTCTCATCGTTGGGGCCCGCGAGATTTTGCTGCGCGTGGGCATCAACAGCGGCATCGCAGGATGGATTTTCGCCTGCAGCATGGTCATGATCGGCATCTACTGCTACTACATCGCGGCCAAGCGCTGGCGGCGATTGACGAGTCGATCCTTCGCTGAATACGCGGGGCGCATAGGATTCTATGCCGAAGCCGCTTCAAAACGGTACAATAGCGAAATGGACGATCCGAACCGACAGATCGAGCACAGATCGAAGCTTGTTGATCAAGGCAAGGACGACGACCTGCGCAGTACGACGATCGAAGAACGTTGGAGCATGATGTGGCAACTGGCCGTCGATGCCTGGGCAATGAAAGGCGTAAACGTTGCTGAACAAGAATTTCAGAGAGATGTTGAACGCCTTGAACGACTCGGGCGCTGAGTATCTCGTGATCGGCGCGCATGCCATGGCCACGTACGGACCGGCTCGCGCGACGGGCGACTTTGATATCTGGGTTCGGCCTACAAAAGAAAACGCCGGAAAGGTTTGGGCGGCCCTAGAGCGATTCGGCGCGCCGCGTCGCAGACTCTCAATCGAGGATCTGCACACGCCTGGCAATGTCTATCAAATTGGCATCGCTCCGAATCGGATCGACTTCCTTACTTCGATCGACGGCGTGGAATTCGACGAAGCCTGGCAAAACCGCAAGCAAACCCAGATTAACGCAATCTCCGTTTGTGTAATTGGCCGCGAGCAGCTGCTGAAAAACAAACGTGCCGTTGGGCGTCCCAAGGACTTGGCGGATGTCGCATGGCTCGAGGAATGGGGCCAATGAGCCTCCAATACTCGCTTCGCACACTTTTGTTGGTTACAACTATCCTCGCCGTGTGCCTGGCACTCATTCCGCGGCTGACGATCGTGTGCCTCTCAGTGGCTGCCGTAGCCGGTACCACACTTGCCGTTGTGGAGCTAACGGTTTACTTTCATCGCGCGGTCGGATTTGTAGTTGCTGTCACATTTTTCGTAATAGGATGCATCCTCTCTGGCATTGCCGGTGCAATTCTGTTCGATCAGATCGCCGGGTATAATTTTTGGTCGAAGCTGCTTGCTTTTGTTGTCTTTGGCGGCTTTGCCGCTATGGGGTTTTTTGGCGCCCAAGTCGCATACCGCGAAGCACGCGCGGAGCATACGGAGCCACATCCTGATCCAGTTCTCCGCGTCGAACCGCCCGAAGATACCCGCAAGCAGGAATGACAAGGAGTTTTCCCTCAAGGCTGTACCTCCTGCAGCCGATAACGTAGCGCGCCGCGTCTCTATGCGCGCGCCCAAGTTTGCTAGCAGGGGGGCTGGATTCGCTCGTTATCCAGCCGATGTTGCCTGGCTGCTTGATCTTCTTGAAAGGGGCCAGTCCCCATTTTTCCCAAGCGAAAAATGGGGACAGACCCCAACTTCTGTTCGCTGTCATGCTCGCTGGCATGGCGCTTCTCGGCACTTCCGGCTGCCACATGATCCTGCCCGACGTCGGCCATCAGCCGGTCGTCCATAATCCGTTTCCGCAATTGAGCCGCGTGGCGGTCGCGCCGTTTTTCAACTTGAGCGATGAGCCGACGGTCGATGGCCGCAAGTTCGCGCTTTCCTATTTTGCAGAGCTGCAGGCGGTGCCCGGCTTCGAGGTCGTGCCGCTAGGCGTGGTGGAAGAAGCAATCATCGCGCACCAGGTGGATTTGTCGCGCCGGGAGGAAGCCCGCCGGCTTGCGCGCGCGCTAGGCGTCGACGCGGTGGTCATCGGCTCGGTGACCGATTATTCGGCGTACTATCCGCCACGCTGCGGCATGCGCGTCGAATGGTACGCGGCGAACCCGGGCTTCCACGAAATACCGCCCGGCTATGGCCTGCCATGGGGCACGCCCGAGGAAGAATTCATTCCCGCGCCGCTGGTGTTCGAAGCGGAGATGGCGCTGGCCCGCGCGCAACTAGCCACTCAAACGCCGGAGTGCCAATTGTCGCCGGAACCGTCGCCACCGCCCGCCCAAGCGCCCGCCGAGCCGCAAGCGCCGCCCATCGTGACGCCGAGCGACACCAATCGATCCGCAGGCGAAACCTCCGGCGGTGCGAATGCGCCGGCAGCTTTGCCCGATGACGCCAAAACCAACGGCGCCGCAGCCGGCGACGTTAACAAGGACGAAGCAGACGCCAATGAAATCAAGCCAGCGGGAGAATTGGCTGCGCTTTATGACGAGCAGCTGCCCGCAAGTGAAAGCGAGCAATCGCTCGAGGAAGAACTCCCCTCAGGCGATAGCAACGCGGATGAAGCGTTGCCGGCGCTCTCATCCGATCCATTTGCCACCGATGGTACGACCGGCGCAACCGTTGCGCATGGCGCCCTCGACCAATTGCCGACCGATTGGCCAGATGAGTGCGGCTTCGTGCCGCCGCCGCCCAGCCCGGTTCGACCCGCGTGCTGCCCGAACAATGGTCCGGTTATGACGCACACGCGGATTTATCACGGCACCGACAGCGAGTTTACTGAGGCGCTGGCCAGCTACTACAACTTCCGCGACGATGCGCGCTTCGGCGGTTGGCAAAACTACCTGCAGCGCAGCGACGACTTCATTCGCTTCTGCTGTCACGTGCACATCTCCGAAATGCTCTCCGCGCGCGGTGGCGCTGGTGAAACCCGAGTAGTGTGGCGCTGGTCGGACAGCCGATAACCACCCGTAGGAAAGGGTTCAGTGTTCAGGGTTCTGGGTTCAGTATCAAACAAAAAGCTGAACCCCGAACCCCGAACCCTGAACCCTCTTCGCCGACTCCCCCAATGCTGTCGCAGCATCCGTCGGCCATCCCCCCGCTCGCTGCCGCATGGAGACCCGGCCGTGAATGACGACATCAATGTCCTCGCTCTGATCAAAGGCAAGGAACGCTACATCTTTCTCTACGACGATTCGCAGCGGGCCGAGGCCCTGCGAATGCTCGGCCGGCACGCCTCGAACCCCGAGCTGAGCTTCAGCTGGTATGACGCGGCCGTGCTCAGCCAGAAGATCCGCCAGGAAGAACGCCAGCAGCGCTCGCGCCTGCGGCTCCCTCAAGTGACCGACAGCGAAGAGCTGTTTTAGTTGAGAGGTCAGAGGATAGAGGTCGGAGGTCAGGGAAGGCCATGGGCACTGTCCTCATAATTCCCTGACCTCTGATCTCCGACCACTGACCTCTCCAATGCGTCCTCAGATCGGCGAGTTTCTGCAGTACTTGCGCGTGGAGCGCGGCGCTTCGCCGCACACGCTCAAAGGCTACCGCGAAGATCTGCACGCGCTGGCCGAGTATCTTGCCGACGGCGACGGCACAACGCCCGCCCCCGGCAGCGTGACGATGGGCGAGCTGCGCGGATTCGTCTCCGCGCTGCATGAAGCCGGCTATGCAAAGTCCTCGATCTCGCGCCGACTCGCATCGGTGCGCAGCTTCATGCGTTTCGGCCAGCGCGAAGGCTGGGCCAAATCAAACCCGGCCAAGGCCCTGCGCAACCCGCGCAAGAGCCGGAAGCTGCCGCACTTTCTCACGACCGACGAAGTCGGCAAGCTGCTTGATGCGCCAAAGGGCACCAGCGCGCAAGCAATCCGCGACCGGGCGATTTTGGAGACGCTTTACTCGGCCGGTCTGCGCGTCAGCGAGCTGGTCGGCCTCGCGGACGGCGATCTCGATTTCGCGGCCGGGATCGTCCGGATTCGCGGCAAGGGCAAGCGCGAACGGCTGGCCCCGATCGGCTCCTACGCGGCCCGCGCACTGAAGCGCTGGCTCGAGATCCGCACGCTCTCGCCTCGCGAAAAAACGGGCCGTGAAGCGCCGGTATTCACCAACAAGTTTGGCACCCGGCTGACTACGCGGAGCGTGGCTCGGATGCTGGAAAAGCACCTCAAAGAAACGGGCCTCGACAGCCGCACCTCTCCCCACACACTGCGCCACAGCTTCGCGACGCACCTGTTGGACCGCGGCGCCGATATCCGCAGCGTGCAAGAACTGTTAGGCCACAAAAGCCTCGTCACCACGCAAATCTACACGCACGTCAGCACGGCGAACCTCCGCGCGGCCTACGAAAAGGCCCACCCGCGGGCACGGTGAGATGGTAAGGCGGCAAGAACCCAAATCAGCGCTCGCTCGCTCTTAACTGTTGCAGGCCAGCTGACGAAACTCGGCATTCAGTGTATCTTGGGCCCGCCGGCAATTCCAAGTCACCACGTCCTTCAAGAAGGCCGCGTCTGACCAAGTTGCGAATGCCATCGTAGAAGCGCGCAACTTCTGAATCCTCGTATCCCGAATTGCAAATAGCGAATTCGGCTGACTTGCCAATACCGCCGCCTAATTCCATGCAATGGCGTAGGACCACAGCGCATTTGCAGTAACCATGGGCGCCGTCGCAACCGAAATTCTCGGCCGTACGAAGCAATCGATATTCATCCTGGGTAAGCGACATCTTTTTGCGATTCTGCTCATGTCGTGATCTCAAAGCACCTCGAATTCTATCGATTGAATTCCTGGCTAGGCGATCTTTTCGACAATGCCTTGGCCGGCGGTGGGCGGCGGCAATGGCTTGCCATCTTGCTTGAGGATTTCGAGCCACTCATCGACGATTTGACAAAGCTCGGCATATACTTCGGCTTCATTGTCGCCGTGGCAACATTGACCAACGACTCCCGGGCATTGGCCGATAAAGCATTGGTCTTCGTCGGACCATTCAACGATTTTTATGTACCGTGCGCTGTCGTTCACGACTTCGATTCCTGGATGACTTTCTTAACTTCGCGTTCCTGATACCTCTTGGCGTCGTCGCCCGCTTTGCCGGAAAGTGTGGTGCGTACGCCACTCGGGTGCTCAAAGTTCCGATGGCTGCCTTTGCCGCCGCGATTTGCAAAACCGGCTTGCTCGAGATCGCGGATCAGGTCACGAATCTTTCGCGGCATACCGGCCTGGCTGATGAAGTTGTATGCAATTATATCAGGCTGCACACGCCGTCGCAAAACGCACAACCGTCATGACCGGTCCCGACGACTTTGAAGCAAGCCGTTCGTTGACCCTGCCCACGGCGTGACGTAGATATTTGGCGACACCACTGCGCACAGACTGCCGCCCGGCAGATGAAAAAGCGTTGAACAATCAACTCACCATGACCAAGCCCCACCTGCTCGTTGTTGACGACGACCGCCACGTGCTCGAGTCGATGGCCGATTGGCTGCGCGGCCAGGGCTACGAGCTCGACGCGTCGCCGGGATACGCGAGCGCGCTAGAGCGTTTGCGCGGGCGGACCTTCGAGCTGGTGCTGGCCGATGTGCGATTGCGCGATGGCGACGGCTTCGACCTGTTGGAGCAATGCCGCCGCAACTGGCCCGGCATGCAGGTCATCCTCATGACCGGCTACGGCACACCCGACGGCGCGATCGAAGCGATCCATGCCGGCGCGTTCGATTATATCACCAAGCCGATCATCGGCGACGAGCTGCGGATGGCGATCGAGCGGGCGCTCTCGCAACGCAGTGTGCAGCGCGAGAACGACAACCTGCGGGCACAGCTCGACCGACGTTACGGCATGGACAACATCGTCGGCCGCGACCCGCGGATGCTCAAAGTTTTCGAGATGATCGCCAGCGTGGCCGACACGCGCGCCACGGTGCTGGTGACGGGGGAAAGCGGAACGGGCAAATCAATGATCGCCCGCGCGATCCACCGCCGCAGCGGCCGGGCCAAGGGGCCGTTCGTCGAAGTGGCTTGCGGCGCGCTGCCCGAGACGCTGCTGGAAAGCGAGCTGTTTGGCCACGTCGCCGGCGCCTTCACGGGCGCCGCCGGTGAAAAGATGGGCAAATTCCTGCAAGCGCACGGCGGCACGATCTTCCTCGACGAAATCGGCACCGCCAGTCCGGCCATGCAAGTCAAGCTGCTGCGCGTGCTGCAAGAGCTGAAATTCGAGCAAGTCGGCGGAAACAAAACATTCGAAGTCGACGTCCGCGTCGTGCTGGCCACGAACGAAGAGCTGTCGCGGGCAGTGGCCGAGGGCCGCTTCCGTCAGGACTTGTACTATCGCATCAACGTGATCAATGTCGAGCTGCCACCGCTGCGTACGCGACCCAGCGACGTGGTGCTGTTGGCCCACAGCTTCCTCGAACATGTCCGCGAGGACTCGCGCCGCCAGGTGACCGGCTTCGCCGACGATGCGCTCGCCGCGATGGAGCGTTACCACTGGCCTGGCAACGTGCGTGAACTGCAGAACATCGTGGAGCGCGCCGTGCTCTTGGGCAAAGGACCGACGATCACGCTCGCCGACCTCCCCGGGGAACTGCGCGGCACAGGCAGCTTCATTACCACCGCGCCCGTCGGGCAGAAAACGCTCAAAGAAGCGCTCGAAGGCCCGGAGCGCCAGATCATTCGCGAGGTGCTCGAATCGAACAACTGGAACCGCAACGCGACGGCCGACCAGCTCGGCATCAACCGCACCACGCTGTACAAGAAGATGAAGCGGCTTGGCCTCGAGGACGGCCGCGTCGGCGTCCCGTCATAAGATTACGCTTCCAGTCGGACACGCGAGCCGAAATATTACGGAGCCGGTTCTGCCTGCTCTTTTTTGGCAGCGCCGCTCGATTCAGTCGCCGCAGCGTCGCCGGGCCCATCGAACACGGACCCTGTCGCATCACTCGCGACTTCTTCTTTCTCGGGCGCGTCAGCCGCAACTTCGCCTTTCGCGCCCGCCTTCGCGGCGTCGCCTTCGCTATGGACGTCGGCCAACGCCTCGTTCACGATCGGCATGAATTCGCGGGCGAATCGCAGGCAGGCGCTTTGTTCGGGCATCTCGCTCAGATCGCGCATTTCGCTCGTGAAATACATCTTGTAAAGCGCACGAGTGTTCCCAAACTGCCGTTTCGAGTTTTCTGGCGCCTCCCACATCACTTTGCCCTGGTTCTCATCCGACTCGGGGTTGTACCACGACCAGAACACGCGCAACAACCGCCGGCCGGTAAAGTCCTCCTTGAAAAACGTATTCGTCCAGAACGGCGCCTTGGGCACGCCCGCAAATTCCATTGGGTAAAGCGAATTATCGGGCGCCCGCTGCTCGAAGCCTGCCCCTTTATAGCAGACGTTCGGAGTATGCCTGGCGACATCCCGAGCATGACCTACGATCAGCCATAGATCAACTTTTTCATTCGTGCGAATATTCCGGTACTCGCGCGACACGGCGCCGACTGCTCCGGCCACATCGCGAACCGTTTCGTCAATTTTCTTGTCCTCGCCGTGCCAGTCGCCGATCTTTTTGGGAACTCTGTTGAGCAGCTCAGCACGCTGCGCGGCGCTCACGTTGGTGCTGGCAAAACGATCGGACATCACGATCTGGGGGATCGTTAGCCCGACAATCACGAGCACGCCCAAGACGATCGGCAGATAGCGAGACATGGATTGGTGAACCTCAAGGTGAAGCCACGCCGCAAGGCGTAACCGAATTCGTGAGAATTCAGAATGAGCGGGGAAGGCTGAACTTTCGCGCGTTCAGCTACCAAGTGAGATCGGAGTCGGCCGAGGCCAGACGATGCCGCCGGACTCTTTCACGGTAGGCTTGTGGCCGCAGAGTGTCAAGCAAGCCGCCGCGGCGTGGCGTTGCGACCGGTACACACGGCGTAACCGTAAGTCATGCTTTTCAGCCGAGCGTCAAAGGAAACGCTGGCGGCGGATCATCCGAATCACCCGGCGACGATGGCACCTCGGCGCGCCGTGCGGGCACCGGCGACGGCATCGCCTTAGCCGGTGCGGCCTTTTGTTGACGGGGTGCTTCGGCCACTTTCAGCGCTCGAAACGGAGGCGCCGGCGGGGGATCATCGCTTGGTGGCCTGAGCTGGCTGTGGAACGGCAAACCATCCTCGGTGTCGGTTGTCGGATCATCCTCAAACGGAGTGCCCGGCGTCGTTTCCAAGCCTCCGGGCGGCGCGAGCGGCGACGTTCCGGGGGTTTCCATCGGCGGCGTCAGGGACGGTGTTGACGGCGGTGTCGCTGGCGGCCGCCGGATTTCGCCGTTCGCCTCTTGCTCCTCCGCCTCGGGCGCAAGTGTCGGAGGCGGGGCGCGCCGGTCTTCGTCCTCAGGTCCAGGTGGCTCGAGTGCAGGCAGTTCGCCATTCGGGCGCGCTGCCGCATCCGCCGGCGTCGGCGCCAGCACCTCACCCGGCCAGCGCCTCCATCGCGTCTGATACGTGCCCCACGTGGCCGGCTTCGGATAGCAAATTCCGTCGGCACAACACGCCGGCGGCGTGGGCCGATCCAAAATGCCTGGCACTCCCGGCCCGGCCGCTCCCGCGCTGCCGCTCACACAGCTCGCCAACAGGCTTGCCCCGACCACGTGTCTTATTTTCATCGACGCCCTCCTTGGCTCACGATGTCCGCACATAGAGGCCAAATATTTCAAACTCTTGACTCTCGACTATCAGTTCTCCGCTCTCAGCTCTTACAGCGAGCCTAAGCCGTAACGCGTGATCCGGTTGAACGTGCCGGTCCCCAGCGAGACGATACCGAACAGGCGTTCCAGCGGTCGCGTGTATTTGGCGATGAGCGAGTCGAATCGCACGTAAGGATCCTCGGCGATGTACAGGCGGTCGCCCGGCATCAATTGATAATTTGTCGCGGTCGACGCACCGCGGCTGACGTCGTCCCAGTTGATTGGCAGAATCTGCTCGCAGCCAACACCGTTGGGAGCCGGCCGCGCAATCCAGATATTGGTCGAGGATACCTGCGAGATCCCGCCGATCCGCGCAATCGCATCGAGCACCGTCTCGTTGCCCGTGATGGGCGCCTCAGCGACGCTGTCACCCAGGCCGGCGCCTTGCGTCACGACGTAGTATTTCTTGCTGTTGTACGCGAACACGTCGACGACCACCTCGGGATCTTCCAACTCGTTCGACAGCAGCCTTTCAATCTCGATGGCGGCTTCGTCGAGCATGAGTCCGGCAACATGAACCGAACCATACGTGCCCAGGTTGACGTAGCCGTCCGGCCCAACCAGGTGCTCGCCCTGAACTTGCTGCACGCCGGATGAGAACGCCAGCGAAACGGTGACCTGCGGGTCATCGATCACAGTCGACAGATGCGCGCGAATCGCGTTTTGCGCTTCATCTGTCGTCATGCCCACGACGCTCACGCGCCCATATTCCGGCCCGAGGTCAATCTTCCCTTCGGGATCGAGAAAGTACGCGTCCGCGATCGGCGCGTCGGTAAACGTGTTGGCGACGCGCACCAGAATGCCGTCGAACGGCTCCAGCCGGTGCGGCGGCTTGGGCACGACCTTGATCGCGTTGATCATCAAAATATCGGGCGGCTCAATCACGTACCGCGGCAGCGAAACCTTATCCAGCTCGCGCGGCACCGTGCTCATCGGCGACGGCTCCGGCGGCGTGATCGGATACGGTTCGCGTGGTTCCAGGAACGCGCTGCAGCCCCCGCACCAGGCGATCGCAATCAGCGCCAAAAACATTCCGCGGCGGGCGTCACAATTTCGAGCAAGCGTCATGGCCGTGTCTCAATTCGCACTAGCGGTCAATGGCGTCGGATCCACACAGTTGGGATCACGCTAGGCGATCCCCCCGAGCCGGAACTA
>DASXWB010000646.1:0-2127 GCA_036503915.1 Lacipirellulaceae bacterium
CTCCGCTGGCGGGCTCATAGTAATTGAGATCCAGGTCGGCGACTGAGTGCGCGAAGTCGGGGGCATTCGCAGCAGGGTAAGTTGGCACGGGTCGATTGGCTGCGGTCAAAATGCGATTGATGATGTCGCGAGTTGTCGTCACGGGCGCGATCGAATCGTCGCGCGCGTGGAATATGGCAATCGGCTGGTCGGCTAAGTTTGCAGGGATGAAATCTGGCTCCGCCGATACTGGGGAAACTGGCACTGCGGCAGCGAACCGATTTGGGTAACGACTGAGCATGTTCCATGTTCCCCCTCCGCCACTGGAGTATCCGGACAAATAAAGGCGTGTAAGATCGACATCGTAGTCCGCCAGCGCGCGATCGACCATCGTCATTACGCGATCGGTGATCAGCTTTGGCCGCCAGTTGAGCGGTGCTTGCGGGGCGTACAGAAAGGCGCCCCGCCGTTCAGCCTCGAAAGCCAAACCGGCAATGTTCCGGTTCAGTTGTCGCAAGTTGTCGGTTCCCGCATCGCCGCCGCCATGGAGAAACACGATGAGCGGCCGGGGCGAAAGAGAATTGCCGGTCGCTTCAGGCGGGATATAAAGCCGGCCAGGCAGCAGCGTCGAGCCGCCGGATCGCAGCGAAAAATCAATGAAGTCACTGATTTCGATCGCAGACGCCGTCGAAGCGGTCAACAGATGGATGCACAAAAGCCAACAACATGCGTGAAATGTTTTTCGCATCAAGGATCCTTATATAAACCGCGATGTTGAGCGCACGAACGGAGCGCGAAGAACGCGCGGCCGTTTCTGACAGGAATTCAGACACACGATCCTATGACTGCTCGGCAGTTGTTGGCGGCGGCTTGAGTTGCGCTGAGATTTCCGCCAAACTCCGATTGATTTGCACAAGAGTCGCTCGACGGCTCACCAGGACCAACAGCACTGTGCACAAGGCCGCCAACGTCAGTGCAACAAAAGAGGCCCCGAGGACAATCGTTGCGGCTTCGATGACCAAATAATGCGTCCTCTGAAGCTCGTCGAGCTGTTCTGCTTTGAGGTTGCCGAGCGTAGCTTCGCGAAACAGTAGCCTTTGTCGCGGATAGAAATGCCATAATGCGCCATAGGCGACGTATAACACTCCGGCAGCCGCGAGCAGCCACAAGAAAATGCTGATTCCAGTCAGCAGCCGGATCTGCCGTTGGTGTCGTTCGGCGACGCGACTCGCAACTTGACGCGGATCGCTAGAGCCGGTGGGCAATGAGGAGTTGAGGTTGGCCATGGCTGCACGAAGGTCAGTCTCAGTCATTGTCGGCTAACGCTTCCAAGGCGCGCCGCAAAGCGCACTTGGCATAGTGGATTCTGGATCGCACGGTGCCGACCTGGCAGCCGATCACCGATGCGATGTCTTTGTATGACATGTCTTCCATAAAGCGGAGCAGCAGCACTTCGCGATGTTCCGGTACCAACCGGTCGAGGGCGGCGTGGATCCGCGCGGCGTTGATTTCAGGAATGTTGGCGCTCTGTTCGGACTCCGCGCAGAGTTCATTTCCTTCCAGCGGCATATGGAGCGGCCGGCGCCTGCGAAGCTCGCGCATGGCACGATTGTGCGCGATCCGATAAACCCAAGTTGAGAAGGCGCTGGGATCGGCCAGCTGTGGAACCGAGCGAAAAACATCAAACCATACTTCCTGCAGCGCGTCATCGACTGCATGGGTCGGCTTGAGGAGCGTGCGGAGGTACGAGTGCAGACGCGCATGGTAAAGTACTACGAGTTCGGAGAAAGCGGGCTCGTCACCGGCCTGGCAGCGCAGCACCAGCACTCGCTCGTAAAGTCGAGCCGCCGAGTCGATCATCCCAGATTTAGTCCAGCGGTGGATCGTCCGCCTTTATAAGTAAGGTGCGCCGTTTTCGAAAAAGTTCAATCGCATCACCTGTTTTTTAGATGTAAGCGGCGAATCAGCCAAAATTGGCTCATGCGGCGAATAGCACTTGAACTTTCATAAGTCGTGGCGTGGCAAACTGATCTGGATTGAAAAGGCCGTCCTTGCCAAGAGGGTGTTGTGAAACTCACTCACTCTCGGCAAGGAGGCCAATATGTTGAGTTCATTTCGCGCCGCCGTCAGAGCGGCCCGCCGTGACGA
>DASXWB010000647.1:0-2557 GCA_036503915.1 Lacipirellulaceae bacterium
CGTGCCCCAACTTGCGTACGTGCTGGCTTCCGGCGACTCGGCCAGGATCATGTTGGGCACCACCACCGCAATAAAAAAATACGCCAGGCCCACGCAGATGAGCGGTCGCATGCGGCTATGGTGCATGGCCGCCTGGCCGCGGTGCAGCACGGGGCCATACGCGCCCCAGCAAACGATCGTCAGCGCGATCGAAAGCATCTGGCTGATCCACGTCCAAAACCCAACACCCGCTTGTGCCGCGTCAGCCTGGGTGCCAACGGCCGGTTTGACGGGATGCGCCGCTGCGTGCGGCGCCGAAACCAGCACCACCACGGCGCCGATGATGACAATGATCAATCCCGCCAGAAACACGGGCCCGATTTCTTTCATCCGGCGGGCCATGTAAATGGTCAGAAACGCATTGACAACCGGCGCGCCACCGAAAACGAGCGGCATCACGTAAATCGGATGCCCGCCGAATGTCATTGCGAGGATAATTCCCAGCGCCCCGATCGCCCCGACCGCTCCGCCAGCGAAGCTCCACAGGATGCCGGTGAGCGTCCAATCTCCTTTCTCTCCGCGCAAGTAAAGCCACAGCCACGGAACAATCACCCCGATTAGAAAATACGCCAGTCCTACGCACACGAACGGCCGAAGCCGCACCGGAATCGGCGGAGAATTCGACATCCCGATCTGACCCGTTTGCAACACGGGCCCATATAGGCCCCAGCATATAACGGTCAGAGCAATCGACGCGAACAGCAGCAAGGTGTTGCGCATTGAATAATCCTTGGCGTCAGTGGCCAACGCGCGATCATGAATTGGCGTCGGCGGCAACGCCGAATTTACCGCCGTGCGGACTCCACTCTAGCCACGTAGGCCGCCGCAATCTAGTCGCCGCGAAGCGCCGGTAAGATCGGCGCACGCAGCGCGGAGCGCGTCGCCAGCCACGCGGCCAAGAGACCGACCACCGCGATGATCACCAGCAGCGCCCCCAATGTGCGCCACGGCACTCCCGCCTCATGCAGCATCGACTGAGGCAAAAGAGTGACCGCCGCGGCAACCGAGCCTGTCAACAGCCCGCCAAAGAGCAGCACACCGTTTTCCCAAATGATCATCCCCGTCAACCGGCTGCTGCGGAAACCGGCGGCGCGCATCAGCGCTAGCTCTGCCCGCCGCTCAATCACGCTGCGCAATTGCACGATGGCCAGCCCAACCGTTCCCAACAGCAGCCCAAGCGCGCCGAGACTCTGGAACGTCGACAGGTATGTATTCTGCACGGCTAAAAACTGGCCCAGCTGCTCGCGGGCATCGACGACGTCGAACCCTTCCTCGGCAAGCGTCGACTCGAGTATCTGCGCGATTTCTTGGGAGGGCGAAGCTCCCGCTGATCCGATGTTGGTCGCCGGGCGGGGCTCGGCAGGAGCTTCTCCCGCCCGATTCTCAATCAAGAAGAATCGATTGCCGCCGGTGCCGGGAAACATCTGCAAGAAGCTTTGCTCGCTCACGAGTAAGTTGCCTTGCAAGACGCTGTTCTTGAGCAAGCCGACGACTTCAAGCGTCACCGGCGCGCCAGCCGCGTCGCGAATTGTGAGCCGATCCCCAACACCGCCAAGATGCAGACTGTAGACAGCCGTGCTGGCGTCGAGCACGACCGGAACGATGGGCCCGCCAGCTTCAGCGCGGCCCAGATCGGCGTTGAGGAGTGCCCAGGGATTATGGCTTGAATGCTTTGTAGCGCCGTCCGCCGGTGAGGCCGAATTCTGAGTTGCTGACCAAGCGAAGCCGCCGCGCTCGATGAATTCGTTCGGAACGCCAAGCACTCGCGGCTGTGTGGGCCGATACAGGTTCAGGCAACTCGCATCCTCGCCGTCCGCCACGCGCAGCGAATAGACACGGCAAGTATTCAGCGCTTCGTTGTCCGCGTCCGAGAAACCTAGTTTAAGCCGTCCCTGCTTCGTGTTGAGATCGAAATTAACCGCAAGGTCGCTCGTCGCCAGAAAATCGAAGCCGCCGGTGCCGGCGTCGTCGGTCTCCAGCCGAAACGCGCTGATCGCCACGATCAGAAAACTGGCCGCGGCCACGAGGCCGATCGTGAGCGTGCTGCGGCCCGGATTGCGCGCCGTGTTGAGCGCGGATAGGGCCGGAAGCGCGAAGGTGCGCTGCCGCGCCGCGCGGGCACGTTTCCAGCGCAGCCGGTGACGAATTTCTCCCAACATCAATACGAGTACCATGGCCCCCGTGGCAAAAAAAACGCCAGCTTGCGCCTCGCCCTCGACGCGAGTGCTCAAAGCTAAAAGTGTGATCGTCAGCAGCGCCAACGCCGCGCGGGCAATCGCCCATGGCGGCAAGGCGCTCCGACGTCCGGCCCCATGACCTCTGCCAGCGGCGCCGGCTTCGGCCTCCGTGGTTATCGCCCCGGCAAGTAAGCGATTTGCCGGCTGACGAGCCAGGCGGCGAGTTGACCAGAGGATTGTAAGCCATGAAATGGCGACGCCGATTACCCATCCGACGAGCAGGCTGCGCGGCGTCACGTGCAATTCCAGGAAGGGCGTCGCGATTGCAGCCACCCACCAGG
>DASXWB010000648.1:0-2531 GCA_036503915.1 Lacipirellulaceae bacterium
AGCTTGCCGCGCGATGCGGCGCTCGCCAACGCACCGCATCACGATGAGCGCGGATATCTCGTGCCGGCCGTGCTGGGCGAATAACGGCTGACTTATGGTCGCCGCCATTTCCATGCCCGTTTTCCAGCAAACCGCCACCGAACTTCTGCGGAGCCTGGAATCGCGTGCCGTTAGCTCGGCTGAGCTTACGAAAGCTTACCTTGATCGAATTCAGTCGCTGGACGGCCGTGTTGGCGCATTCTTGCGCGTAGACGCCGATCAAGCGCTCAAGCGCGCCGTCGAAATCGATGCCCGGCGCTCACAGGGAAAATCCATCGGCCGATTGGCGGGCCTTCCGGTCGCAGTGAAAGACATTTTTTGCGCACAGGGCGAAGTGACGACGTGCGCGTCGCGGATGCTGGAAAACTTCCGGGCGCCGTACGATGCGACTGTGATCGCCCGCCTCCGCGAGGCGGATGCCGTACTCATCGGCCGAACGAACATGGACGAGTTCGCGATGGGCGGGGCAACAGAGAACTCAGCGTTTCAATTCACGCGAAACCCCTGGGATTTGGAACGAACGCCAGGCGGCTCCAGCGGGGGTTCGGCGGCTGCCGTCGCCGCCGGAATGGCGCCGCTGGCGATCGGAACCGACACGGGCGGCTCGATTCGCCAGCCCGCCGGGCTGTGCGGAGTCGTGGGAATGAAACCCACCTACGGTCGCGTGAGCCGATACGGCGTTGTGGCCTACGCCAGTAGCCTCGATCAAGTCGGTCCGTTCGGCCAAAGCGTGGAGGATGTTGCTCTGCTTCTGGAAATCCTCGCCGGACACGACCCGCTCGATTCAACATCCCTCGACGTCGGCGACCCGCCCTACACTCAAACAGTGAACCAACCTCTAACGGGCCTCCGAATTGGCTGGGCCCGTGAGCACTTCGCAGCGGGCCTCGACGGCGAGGTTGAAGCGGCCGTTCGCGCGGCGCTCGAAGTCTACAAGTCGCTCGGGGCGACGATCCATGACATTTCGCTGCCCCACAGCAAATATGCCGTCGCGACCTACTATCTCATCGCCGCCAGCGAGGCTTCGAGCAACCTGGCCCGTTACGACGGCGTTCACTACGGCTACCGTACCGACGAAACCCAGATGCTGGACGAGTTGGCCGCGGAGCGTAGGCAGCTCGAGCGCGCAGGCGATCGCCCTGGGCTCGACAATCTCGATGCACCGCTCGTGCGCATGTATCGCCGCTCGCGCGCCGAAGGATTCGGTCCGGAAGTCAAGCGGCGAATCATCCTCGGAACCTATGCGCTGAGCGCCGGTTACTATGATGCCTATTACCTAAAAGCGCTGAAAGTGCGCCGGCTTATTCGACGGGATTTCGATCGTGCGTTCGAGAACGTCGACCTCATCGCTGGGCCAATCACGGCCACACCGGCGAATCGAATTGGCGAAATGGCCGACGATGTGCTCGCCACGTATTTGCTGGATTTATACACAGTCAGTGCAAACCTTGCCGGCATCCCGGGATTATGCCTTCCCTGCGGCCGATCAAGCAGCGGCTTGCCGATCGGCTTGCAATTACAGGCCCCTGCTCTGCAGGAAGAGAAGTTGCTGCGAGGCGCGCGAATGTACGAACAGGCCGCCGAATGGCATCTCGCCAGACCACCGCTTGTGGCATGAGGTGATGGACGAGAATGGCTGAGTATGTGACCATCATCGGCCTGGAGGTGCACGTGCAGCTGGCCACGGCGAGCAAGCTGTTTTGCCGCTGCAGCACGCGGTTTGGCGCCGAGCCGAACACGCAGACGTGCCCGGTGTGCATCGGCATGCCGGGCTCGCTGCCGGTGATGAATCGCGAAGCGTTTCGGCTCGCGCTCAAAACCGCAGTGGCCCTCAATTGCGAGATTCCCGCGTTCACCAAGTGGGATCGCAAACAGTATTACTACCCCGATCTGCCGAAGAACTACCAGATCAGCCAGTACGATTTGCCGATGTCGCAGCGCGGTCACCTCGATATCAACGACTCGAAGGGCCAGTTCGAAGCCAAGCGCGTGCGCATCCGCCGGGCGCATCTCGAGGAGGACGCCGGCAAAAGCCTGCACGACGAGCTGGCCGGCAAGGCGGACAGCCTCATCGACCTGAACCGCACCGGCACGCCGCTATTAGAAATCGTCACCGAGCCTGATCTGCGCAGCCCGATGGAAGCGAAAACATTTCTTACCGAATTGAGGCTGCTCCTGACCTACATTGGCGTCTCCGACTGCAACATGCAGGAGGGCAGCTTGCGCGTCGATGCCAATGTGAACCTGCACATCACTACGCCGCAGGGCCATGTGGCCACGCCGATTGTAGAAATCAAAAACATGAACAGCTTCCGCGCGGTTGAGCGAGCGCTTGATTACGAGGCGCAGCGGCAATGGCGCGAGTGGCAGGAAACCCATCAGCGGCTGGGCGACATGCCCAAGCAAACGCGCGGCTGGGATGACGTGGCCGGCGTCACCCGCGCCCAGCGCAGCAAGGAGGAATCCAGCGATTATCGGTACTTCCCGGATCC
>DASXWB010000649.1:0-2670 GCA_036503915.1 Lacipirellulaceae bacterium
GTGGCTTGGCCAACACGTAAACTCAAGGGACGAACCGCTGGTCGATATGATTTGCGTCGACACGGATGGGTGGTCTCGCTCGTTGCATCATTTGCCGTGATCCCTTCGACTTGCTGGGCGATTACTCTCGGCCACATTGACAACTTCAACGACGGAACAACGCAAGGCTGGGGAGTCGGGTCCGCTGGCGATTTCCCAGTGAACCAACCCGATCTCGGGCAGAACGGCGCAGGAGATCATGCGTTGTGGATGGCCACCGCGGGTGCTGGCGGTACCGTACCGAATCTGCTTGTCTTTAATACTTCGACCAACTGGACAGGTAACTGGACCGCGGCTGGCGTATCGCGGATTGAACTGGATGCGCGGGATCCTGGTTCGAACAACTTTACACTCGCCATTCGGTTAGGCATTGTCGGCCCGGACGGCGGACCATTTTCTGGCGGCGGCGGCGACACCTATGTAACTCAGGCAATGGAAGTCCCAAAGGATGGTCAGTGGCATCGGCTGACATTTGACGTTTCTCCATCCAGCTTTTTCTCCACTGGTGGAACTGATATTGATGATGCCTTAGCAAATGTTCGTCATTTCCGAATCCTTCATAATCCACTCCAGTCGTTCTCTGGCGCCACCACGATTGGTGGAGGCGAATTCTATCTCGACAACATTCAAGCGCTGTCCGCCATGGAGCCTCCCTCGACGACGGGCGACTACAACGGCAACGGTGTCGTGGATGCAGCCGATTATGTCATTTGGCGCAAGACGCTGAACCAGACCGTCCCCGAGCCGGGCGACGGCGCCGACGGTGACCGCAGCGGCATCATCGACCAGGGCGACTACGACTTCTGGCGGATGCAGTTCGGCGAGGTCGTTCCACTTCCGGTAAGCGGCAGCGGCCACATAGCCGCCGTCCCCGAACCGGCCACCAGTGGCCTCCTGCTGTTTGCGACACTTCTCGCGCTCGGACGCTGGCCGCGAAAACGATTCCTAGATTTCCACCGTGTAGAGAGTCTTTGATGAAACAAAAGGCAATGCTCCGTGGTTTGCTCCTCGTGATCTGCATCGAGCTGACAGCAACTCGTGCCTCGGCCTTCTTTCACCTTTGGCGATTTACGGAGTTCTTTTCCAACCACGATGGCAGCGTGCAGTTTATTGAATTGCACTCGAGCGGCTCTGCCGAGACAGTTGCACAAGGCGCTACGATCACCTCGATGTCTACTGGCAAAGTGTTTACTTTTCCCTCCAGCTTAACCGGCAACACGTTCAATAAGCGGCTACTGATCGCCACGCCGGGCTTCGCATCCTTGTCGGGCGCCATAGCGCCTGACTTTACCCTGCCTTCAACCAAGTTTTTCGAAACGGCGGGAGACACGCTTACCCTGCTTCAATTTCAAGTCATTGATACCAAGACGTTTACATCGGTTCCCACCGATGGCGTAATGTCGCGGCACTACAATCCGGCGAACGGACAGACCTCGCTCGGCACGAACAACCCGACGAATTACGCGGGCACGACCGGCTCCGTGAATGTGCCCCCGTCGCCCGTGACACCCACCGGCGACTACAGTAGCAACAACGTCGTTGATGCGGCCGATTACGTTGTATGGCGGAATACTTTCGGCCAGAACGTCGCTCAGGGCACCGGGGCCGATGGCGATCGCAGCGGCATGATCGACCAAGGCGATTACAATTTCTGGCGCATGCAGTTTGGCAGCGTCGTTTCGGGAGCGTCGTTCGGGAGCGGCACTGCCGTGCCCGAACCGACGACGGCTGGAATGTTGCTCGGGGCGCTGGCTATCATCGGGCTGATGAGACGAGCAACTCGCAAATAGCGCCCACATGGGTGGCTGGGCAACGCCCCAGACCCGCGAGAAGCGCTGGGGCGTTTGCCCCAGCCACCCGCGCCACACACTTATCGGAGAGTGGCCTACGTCTTTTTGCGGGCCCAGGAGGCAATCCACCGCTGCGTGGCGTCTTCCGGCGGCGCGGCCGATTCGATGACTTTTGCGATTTCGTCGGCACTCATGCCGCGGTCGATCATTTCGCGCTTAAGCTCGATCTCCGCCCGGCGGCGGTGCACCGAGTTGATCGCACTGGAGATAATGCCGAATGTGCCGAGAAGCAGTGCCGTCGCGCAGCCGATCGCCACGATGATCACCACAAACCGCTGGCCTTGCCCCAGTCCGAAAAAAGTGCGCGTCCACGGATCGTCGTGCTCCCACATCATTTGCGCCAGCACGAGATGACCGGCGTCGAGAAAACTCATTACATCCACCTTTCGTGCGTCACGATTGAATGTCGGCCGCGTGACCTTTGCCCGGTTTGGCGCGGACGACCGTTGCGATCTCGTCGGCGCTCATGCCGCGGTCCAACAGCTCGCGCTTGAGCGCGTCTTCCAGCCGGTTCTTGTGCATCTTATAGATTGTGATCGTCAGAATTGCCGTGACAAACACGATGGCGACGATCGACATCGCGATCATGCCGGTGCGCTGCCCCGAATCCAGCGCATCGGTCCACGCCCAAAAGCCGCCAGGTACTGATTGCATGTGGATCATTTCCTTTTTCAGCGACTCACAGAACGATCGGCTCTACGGAGTCTCAGCTTCAGCTTTCACTCTCTTTAGTCGCGGCTGCGCCTTTGGCTGCCACGATTCGCTCGATTTCATCGACGCT
>DASXWB010000650.1:0-8330 GCA_036503915.1 Lacipirellulaceae bacterium
ACCCGGAGCTGCCGATCGTCGTTGGCTATTGGAGCGCCGCTGTCGGCAAGGATTCGCTTGAACCGCCGGAGGGCGATCGTGCCACGAAAGTGGCCACGACGCTCGGCGAGGCGGTCACGCTTGTGCGCACCGGCGCGGCCCAATTGAAATTGGCGGAAAACGACGTATCGCAGGAAGCCCGCACGGCGAGCTGAGAACATTACGCCAGTAACCCCCGCCGGACGGGTCACCGAGCGTAAGTCGCACTATTGGAAGTACGAGAAGTAGTGGCGCATCGTACTTCACCGCGCCGGCCGCACCGCGCTATGGGCTAGAATGATCTTCTTCTGGCCAACGGTTGCAAATTGAATCGTCGCGCGGCGGTTCTTGCCGGCGCCGGAAAGGGCGACGACTTTTCCTGGGCCGTACTCCGGATGCGCCACGGTCATCCCTTGCTTGAAGACATCTGGTGAAACTCGAGCAAGCTGACTCTCCCCTGCATCGGTGATCGGCGCGGGCGATGCGCCAGAGACGGCACCACTGGGCAAGCCAGCAGTGGCACCCGACGTTATGTCAGCCGTGGGACGCGAGCGTTCCAACGCGGCGGCCGTTGTAATCGCCGCTGCTGCAATGCGTATCTCCGGCTTTGCATCCGCTTCGGTTGGCGATTCGACCGACACGTCCTCGATTTGCCAGTCGTCCCAGGATTCGTCGTCGTTGTCATCATCCGGCTCCGCCCAAGGGTCGAGCGAGCGCACGTCGCGCGCGGCGGCCGCGTCGACCATTTCCATCTCGTGGCGCGGCATCTCCATGAGGAACGAACTGGGAATCGTGCGGCGGCGAACACCGCGATAATCGCGCGTCACAGCGTACGACAGCTGCAGTTCTTCCTTGGCGCGCGTGATGCCGACAAAGGCCAGCCGCCGCTCCTCTTCCAGCTCGTCCGGGTGCTGGCCCACGCGCTCATGCGGAAGCACGCCGTCTTCAACGGCCACGATGAACACGACGGGAAACTCCAGGCCCTTCGCCGCGTGCAGCGTCATGAGAGTTGCCTTATCGGTTTCGGCGTCCCAATTGTCGGTCTCGTTCACCAGCCAGGTGCGCTCCAAGTATTCTTCGAGCCGGCCGTCACCGGGATTCTGCTCGTCGAATTGTCGAGCGTCCGTGAGCAGCTCCTCGATATTGGCCAGGCGATTCTGGTCCTGCTCGTCATCGCTGCCGGCAAGCGAGGCGCGGTAGCCCGATGCTTCCAGCACGGTGCCGACGACTTCTTCCACGCCGCCGTGCGCGACCGCTTCGATTCGCTCGATGATCTCGACGTACGTCGCCACCTTCGCCACCGCCGCCTTCGATAAAGTTTCGATCTGGTACGCGGCTCGCGCCGCTTCCAAGAGCGGCGTGCCGTGGCGATACGCATGCTCGGCAATCCGCTCGATCGTTTTGCGGCCGATTCCGCGCGGCGGGGTGTTCACGGTCCGCTCGAATGCCATGTCGTCGCGCGGATTGTTCACCAACTGACAATACGCCAGAACGTCCTTGATTTCCTTGCGAGCATAAAATTCCTGGCCGCGCACCATTTGAAACGGCACGCCGGCCGCGTGCATCGCCTTTTCGACCGCACGCGACAGCGCATTCACGCGGTAGAAGATCGCAAAGTCGCTCGGTTTGCGGCGCCCCTCTTCCACCGCGGCGCGAATCTGTTCCGCGATGTCCGATGCCTCATGGTCCTGGTCAACGTAGGCCGCCAGGCGCACAGCGGCTCCCTCAGCGTTCTCGGTCCACAGTTCTTTCTTCTTACGGCGCATGTTGTGGCTGATCAACGAATCCGCCACGCGCAGGATTCGCTGCGTGCTGCGGTAGTTTTGCTCCAGCCGCACAATCTTCACGTTCGGATAATCCTGCTCGAACTCGAGAATGTTGTTGAGATCGGCGCCGCGCCAGCCGTAGATGGATTGATCCGGGTCGCCGGTGACGGCCAGGTTTGGATAATCCGTCGACAGCGCCCGCAAGATGACATACTGGGCGCGATTTGTATCCTGGTACTCATCCACAAGCACGTAGCGGTAGCGGTCGTCGAGCTCCGCGCGAATCTCCGCGTGGTCGTACAGCAATTGCGCGACGTGCAGCAGCAAGTCGTCGAAGTCGACAGCCGAGGACGCCAGCAAACGCTCTTGATATGCCGGATAAACCTCGGCGACCACGCGCGCCAGCATACTGCCGGACCGCGGCTCGTACCGATCGGCGGTAATCAGCCGATTCTTGGCTTCGCTTATGGCGTCGGCCAGCCGTTCGGGCGAATAATTGAGCGTGTTGATGTCGCGCGTCTCAATGATGCGCTTGATTGTTTGCCTCGAGTCGCTCGTGTCGTAAATCGTGAAGTTTGGCTGCAGTCCAACGTACTCGGCGTAGCGCCGCAGCATCATCGCCCCAAAACGGTGGAAGGTGCTGAGCCAAACGCGGCCCCCCGGAGCCAGCTCCGCCACACGGCGCTGCATCTCGTCGGCAGCTTTGTTGGTGAACGTGAGCGCGAGAATCTGGGAAGCCGGCACACCGCTTTCCAGCAAATAGGCGATGCGATGCGTGATGACGCGGGTCTTCCCGCTGCCCGGGCCGGCCAGCACCAGCATCGGCCCGTCGCGGTGCGTCACGGCCTCGCGCTGCGGGCCGGTGAGGGATTCCAGTAGATGGTCCATAAGTAGGGGTCAGCGTTTCCAGGCAGAAAGAACAATTCCAAAGATCCGAGCCATCAGCCATCCCAGGCTGACAAATCATATGAGCGTCAGGCTAAAAGGCTGACTTACGTCCCATCATCATGCATCCATGATCGGGCGTACACCCGGCTACTGCGACAATCGTACGCTGTTCTACACACGTCGTTGCCGCGCCGGTGGACCGATGCTAGCACGTCCGGATGTTTCTCCGCAATTTCGCGTCAAAAATGTTCGCTGCGAAAACGAAACTTGGTATACTCCGCAGCAATCCAACCAGGCGTTCTTCGCGGCAGAAGTCACACGCCTACTCGACCATCTGGTACTCAATCGAAGGGAGGGACCCCGCCATGACGCGCATCCCGTTGAACCGCGCCTACGAGCAATCGCAAGACCTGAAAGACAAGCTCGAGATGAGCACGGCCGAAATCGGCCTGGCTGTGCGAACCACAAACTGTCTGGAAGAGCGCGGAGTGTTCACGGTCAATGACCTGCTTCATTGCACGCGTGAGGATTTGCTGAGCATCTCCAATTTTGGCGAGAAGACACTGGAGGAGGTGTACAAAGCGCTCGAGAGCATCGGGTTCTACCGACGCGATCGCGAAGCGGCCCAGGTTTGACCGCCTGGGCGGCGCTGTTGGCGCACCGCGGACGCCTCCCAATTTGCTGACTGTTACCCTTGTCTTCGCCGGATTACCGATTCTGGAGCGGGTGGTTCTCAAACCACGCCCTCATTTGATCCGGGTCCGCCGGACGAAAGCGGAGCCAGGTTTCGAACTCCGTCTTGGCCTCGTCGTATTTACTTTGCGCTAGCAGCACTTCGATTAAGACATGCCGTGAGCGATGGCTATCGGGGAAGTGATCGAGAGTCTCGCGGCACAGCAATTCGGCTTCCTTCCAGCGGCCGCGGCTCGCCAGCGCGTGAGCCAGCTCGGCCCGGTAGCGGACCGTCCACGGGTTGATTCGAACGACCTCTTGCCAGTAGCGGAGTGCGTCGTCGATACGGCCCAGCCCGCCGGCTAGGGTTGCCGCATTGAACAGAGCAAACTCTCTTTCCTGAGCCTGACTGAGGAGAGTTTCGAAACACTGCATGGCAAACGACGGATCACCTGATCGCCAGGCTGCCATGCCAAGGCCTTCCCACGCAGGCAGGTCGTCCGGATGCCGCGTGACGGCATCCCGCAGGTCGAGGAGGGCTTGCCGCAGAAGATCGGGGCTCACTTGCCCTGTCTTTGCATCCGAATCGTCAATACGCAGCAGGGCCAGCGCATGATCCCGCCGCAGCTCGAGGTCACCGTCTTGAAGTTCATGAAACGGAATGATCGCACCGGCCGGCTGGTCGGCTGCGTCCCGATCGGCAGCCACGCGTCGCCGGCCCGGCCGGCGGGGGATGCGATGATCGGTGATCGCGGCGTGACGGATCTCTGTGGCCAGCACGCTCATGTGGCATTGCATGCAGTTGTCGTCGCCTGCCGCCTGCCGGATGTCGGGCGCCTCCGTGCAGGCCTCCTTCTCGTGGCACGCGAGGCATTTCGAGCGGTAGAACGAGATCCGCGTTTCTTTGCCAGGTTGCTGGTGCGGATCGTGGCATGAGATGCAGCCCATCTGCCCGTCGCTCGCCTCGAAGCAGCGGCTGGCAACCATTTGCTCGACGTGGCCGACGAACCTGGCGGCATCTTGGTCCTCGTGAGCATCGACGAAAATGCGCACGACCTCTTCGAGGGGCATGCCGGGGCGGAAGTCATACAGAACTTTACCGCGGCGGACTACTTTGGCCGCTCCGGACAGATGACATTGCTGGCATACCGCCTCGCGGAGCTTCGGCTCGAGCCGCGCGGGGTTGATGATCGTTTCCGAGAGATCCTCCTCCGCGGCAGTCCCTTCGTGCAGGGCAATGTGGTCTTCACCAGGGCCATGGCACCGCTGGCAGCCGATCACATAACCGGAAAAGATCGGTTCCTCGTACGTGGCCAATGTGCCCTCGACGGGGTGCGCCCGGTTGGCGTGGCAAAAGAGGCACTCCACTGCGACCGGCCGATTGAAGTGCGAGTTCTGCTTTTCATAACCGGGCGAAAGGTCCCAGCGGTTCGTTTGGGGATACCACGTGATGGGCGACATGAAGAGCCGGCCATCGCGATTGATTAGGTAGGAACGGCCCCGCTGCGCTGAACCAACCGCATAGGCGATCGGAACCGCCGTAGTGGCCAGCGGCTTTCCCTGCTCGTCGAGGTGCGTCTCGGCATGGATGAGCTGACCCTCGCGATGCAGGATCTCGTATCGGAAGTTTCCGGCCGTGAAGGTCTCTCCGTCCTCCGAGAGCGGAACCTCGCTACTGGCCACTTCGTCCACGGGGCCCATCGAGCGACCCATGGGATGCTGCAGGAACGACTCGTAGATGCCTGGATGGCACCCCGCGCAGCGGGCATCATCGACATACTGCGGC
The DNA here is from genome assembly GCA_036503915.1 of Lacipirellulaceae bacterium. Lineage (GTDB taxonomy): Bacteria > Planctomycetota > Planctomycetia > Pirellulales > Lacipirellulaceae > JABDGM01. Next base: position 5,131 of record DASXWB010000650.1, read on the forward strand.
TGCCGGAGTCCGGCCACGGCGTTGATGCGTTCCGGCTGGCTTTCGATTTGCGCCCGCCGGTCGGGCCGGGAGAGCAATAGCGCACCGCCTACGACGAGGCCGACCAGCAGGAGCAGAATTCCCTGCCGCAGGGATTTCGAACGGCCCTGCCGCGGCGGGGTCGGCACGTGGTTCGAAGAAGAGTTCTGACTCGTTTTTGGCCTGTTTTCCGGGCTCTGTTTTCTCATCTAGGCCCGACTTATCTAAGTATCCGTCGGTAAATTGTGAGTAACAGTGCAATGAGTCCCACGCCTATCTACTTAAAAATGCTCGATACCTCACGAATTTCTGAGTGCGATATCAAAAGAATGCACCCCTTGCTCCCGATTGCAAAAACCCCTGAAATACAATCTGCCGTTATTGTTGATGCGTGGCAAGTCGGCCAGGTCGAATGAGAAATCGCTTCTCATAAAAAAGTTAATTGACCGCAAACGCTAGAAAAGATTTGCTATCCTCCATTTTCATCATCCCCAACCACAACTTTTTCCGCGCCGTTGATTGATGGGCGCATGTCAGGCATACGTGGAGGACTGATTTATCTGCGAACACTATACCACGTCCAGCGGCCTGGGGTTCGAACTCGAGTAAAGGCCGGGCTGCGTGTGTTGGCACGGCGCGGTTTCTGGGAGAAGGAAGAAGTCGAGATTCCCCCAATAGCTCTCGCCTTTATCCCATGGCCTCACGTCTGCGAATTTTCCCGAAGAAGCGCGGAACGCGCCGCACAGGTGCCCGTCTGCCCGGATTGGTCGGCGAAGGCGCCGTGTTTGCCGCGCTACTGGCGATCGGCATCTTCGGTCTCTATTGGCTGATCACGCGAGTGCTCGTCGCCGAAGGCGCCACGTATGGCTGGTGGCCCTGGCTGGCCGTCTTGATTCCACTGGCACTCGTCGGGTATGGCGCCACGGGTCTAGTGCTGCTGCTGTGGGAGAATGTGGCCTCGACCGAGCGGCGGGCCGCCGTCGTGCAGAAGGCCACCGGATGGGAAATTCCCGGCGTCCAAACGCGTCCAGCAGGTTTCGCGCTGCCGAATATCCCCGCCTTCGACGTTGTCACGGACAGCCCGGGTGTTCGGCTGGCCTATCGCTTGCCCATCGACGCGGCATCTGGCTGGGTGTCGATCACCATGGCCGCCGTGTGCCTGATCTGGAATACGCTAGTCGCAGTTTTTGTCGTGCGATTCATCTATAGCCCAAACCAAACGAACTGGTTGCTCGTTTGGCTGATGGGGCCATTTGTGCTGGCCGGGCTGTGGACTGTCGTGGCATTGGCGCGTCAGCTCCTCTTGAACGTTGCGGTCGGCACGACGCGCCTTGAAATCTCGCAACACCCATTGGTTCCTGGCGGGACTTACCAGGGTTTCGTTTCTCAATCGGGCCGATTGAACGTGCGCTGGTTCCAGGTGCAATTGATCTGCGAGGAGCAAGCCGTGTACCAGCAAGGTACCGACACGCGCCGGGAAATCTGCCCCGTGTATCGGCGGGCGGCGTTCAGCCGGCGCAAATTCGATATCGCGCCGCACCGGGCGTTCGAAGCTGAATTCGATTTCACCGTGCCTCCGTCGGCGATGCACTCATTTGCCGCGCAGCACAACGCGGTCGTGTGGAGCCTGGCGGTGCGCGGAAGAATGGCCCGCTGGGGCGATTTCGAGCGGCGCTTTTACGTCTACGTTTATCCAAGCCAGACCAGGCAGCATATACAGCCGAGTCTTCAGTAGTGGATCAGTTTGCAGTGTAGTCCGCTCGCACCGCGAGCCAAATCATCACACGGAGCGTGATAACTATACTTAGGCAATGGCTCAAAAACAACTTCCATCTTTGGAAGCGCGAAGGGGGCGCTCGCGGGGATTGATGGAACAGGAGTAAACGGAGACAACGGAGGAATAGCGATATTGCCTGCTCTGTTTTCTCCGTCTCCTTTGTCTCCTCCCTTTGCGAAGGAGCTGCCATGCATCCTTTGTTTGCCAAGGCATCTGGATTGACCCACGACGTGATCGGCGCAGCCATTGAAGTGCACAAGGATAAAGGACCGGGCCTGCTGGAATCGATTTATGAATGGTGTTTGACGGTGGAGCTCGAATTGCGAGGCCATCGAGTCCAAAATCAAGACCAGGTAGTTGTTCGATACAATTTGGAGCGCCAGTGGGGCCCCCTCTCCGTTTTCTCTGTTCCCTTCTGTTCAAAAATGTCCCGCAATCAGTTTTCCAAATGCCGAAGTTATTTTTCCGCCGTTCCTAAATTGACCCACTTTTGAGTCTTCATCGGCCTAATACGGGAAGCAAATCGCTATGAACGCCAGCGGGATTCGACTAACGCTGGATTCGCCGAGCGGCCATTATCAGCCCGGTGAGCGACTCTCCGGCCGATACATGGTCGACGGCTCGCAGCCCTGGTCTATGCGAGCCTTGGAATTGTCGGTGCTGTGGTACACCAGCGGCAAAGGCGAAGAAGACATCGCCGTGCACCACTTCGAGCGCCACGTGAGCGAAGCGGCGCGGCCGCTCGATTTGCGCGTGCCGCGGCGATTTTCCACTGTATTGCCACCCAGTCCACTCAGCTACGACGGCGAGATCGTGAAGGTCTGCTGGTGCGTGCGCCTGCGAATATTCCTGCCGCAGGGGCAGGAATCGCTGGCGGAAGTTCCCTTCCGTTTGGGCAGTGTTCCGGGGGTCATTCAAGAGTCGATGGTTGAAAGCCCCAGCGCAAATCAGATGGAATAGTTCTCTTCGTTGTTTGCCATTTCCGAACAAACGGCCAGAAGCGTAAGCAATTCGCGGTTAACGTACGGTCTAATGGGTCAGAACATTTTTCAAAAATAGTTCTGACCCCTTTTATTCTCCGATATGTGATTTTCACTTCGAAGACTTTCTTGTCATCTTCTCGTCTAACGCGGCTGTAACTTACAGGCATAAATCCATTGACAGGATCAAGCTCTAAGATATAATTGACGTCGCTTCTATCGCTGAGTAAAGTTACCAACGATGCGTTAGCCTCTACTATGTGAAAGTCGTCGATACGAATGCCAGAACCTGTCTCGTCCATGCCGCGAAACACGAGCAATGCTGGTAGCGTCAAAGACGAGCGCAAATCAGATTTATTCACTGTTACTATACCGCTGGCGTTCCCCTGAATAGGTTCATAGAGTGAGCGATACTGTTTGCCATT
>DASXWB010000651.1:0-8503 GCA_036503915.1 Lacipirellulaceae bacterium
AATCGGATGCGCCTACGTCGGGCGACCCGGCGGCCTTTTTTCTCATCGATCCGGATGGAGGGCTGCTTTCCGCGTCAACGTTCGCTACGGATGCGCTCCGAATCGTGAACAACTCGTCCGGCAATATAAAAATTCAGTCGATAAAAATCGATGTCAGTACGGCCTTATTGCCGGACATCATCTTCGATCCGACGGGGGAGGGTGGCAACGACCTATTCAAGCCGTTTACGCCCGATTCGGGGGCGGTGGAAACTGGCCTTCTCGGCCATGCGTTCTCCGGTCCTCACGACGACGGGTTTGACGTGCTGGAGATTCAATTTGCCGATTTCGATCCAGGCGAAGCATTCACATTTTCGCTGGATTCGGAGCCGACCAGTATTAAGGGCTCCGAAGCCCCGGGGCCGGGAAATTCCGGCAAGATATCCGGCATGGAGTTGACCGGCACGACCGTGACGATCGTCTATAGCGACGGCACGATGACGCAAACGCAGACATTCCGAACGGCCGACAGCGGGCGCGCGTCGCAGACGACGGCAGTCGTGGGTTTGCCGCCGGCGCCGGGTTTGACGCTCGTAGGCACGACGACTCCGCCGGCGGTTGTCACGAATCCGAATCAAACGCTGCGCGTGAGCGGCCCCGCCGGCTCCAGCGTGCGGCTGCTTCAAGTCGAAGCGGCGCTTTATCTCGAAGGCGTGCCCGGCGGCGGATTCGACATCGATCCATTTGAAGCCAACAAGGCGATCGTGCTGACTGAGCTGGTCGCGACCATCGGCTCCGGCGGCTTTGTCGATATTTCTGTGACGCTGACGAAAACCGAGCCGGAAGGCGGCTACAACTATTTTGTGGCCACGATCCAGGACGCCGCCGGGCGCACCAGCGGCGTGTCGCCGCGTGTCGTGCTCCAGTTGGATCCGCCGTCTAATTCGGCCGCGAGAGTGAACATCTATCCCAATGGGACGCTGAACAACTCCAGCACGTTCAAGACTGGATCGATTCATATCATCAATCAGTCGACGACTGGTGAAAATATCGCGTCGGTGACTATAAATTTGAGCACGAGTTTGTTGCCAGACATCGTCTATGATCCAAACGGCGTCGCAGGGGACGTCGTAGGCAAGACGTTCACGCCGGATAGTGGAGCCTCCGCGACAGGCCTGTCGGGGCACACCTTCAGTGGCTCGCACGCGGGGGGTTTTGATTCGCTGACTATCAACTTCAGCGATTTCAATCCGGGTGAGACGTTTACTTTTTCAATCGACATCGACCCGACAAGCGTGCAGGGTGCGGCCCAGCCGGGACCACAACAGTCGGCCAGCATTTCCGGCCTCGAGTCGAGCGGCGCAACGATCAACGTACGCTTCAGCGACAGAAAGATGCGAACTGGCGATGCGTTTGCAGTCAGTGGCAGCAAAGTAAATTCGCACGTGATCCTGGACAATACCGTGCCTGCCACGCCCGCCATCTCGATGGTCGGGCTCACGAACACCCCTGCGGTTGTTACCAGCGCATCGCAAACGATCCGCGTGGCAGGTCCCGCCGGCGCTACCGCGCGGCTGCTGCAGGTAGAGGGCGGACTGTTTTTGTCCGGCGTGCCAGACGGAGGCTTTGACATCGACCCGTTCGAAGTCAACAAAGTGATTTTTGTGAAGCATTTTACGGTCACAATTGGCAGTAATGGGTTTGTCGATGTGCCGGTCGTGCTCAACGACAGTCACGACCGGGGAGGTGTCAACCGCTTTATGGCGGTCATTCAGACGGCTGACGGCCACACGAGCGAGGTCTCCAACACGGTAACGGTGGCGCTGAACGATTATCCCACGAGCAGTGGATCCACGAGCACCGTGACGCTTCTTGCCGGCGACTATGACGACAGCGGCATGGTAGACGATTCGGACTACCTAGTCTGGCGAAGCTGGTATGGCGAAGAAGGCGAGCTGCTTTGTGATGGCAACCGCAATGGAGTCGTCGATATCGCTGATATGATGGTGTGGCGCGCGAATCTTGGCGCCTCGCGAAGCGACGGCTCTGGGGGACTGGCTCTTACAAGCAGTCAATTGATTCCACGAAGCAGCGATTCTGAATTGGCTGACAATTCTCTGGCACAAGTTGCAGCCACTGCGGAACCAAATGATTTCGCTGCCCAGACTGCCGTGATAGAGTTCCCGGTCAGTCGTTCGTTCGATTCGAATCTGGTGCGAGTCTCGAAGCCGAGCGGAGTGAGGTCGCAGCTCTCCGGCGAAGTCGCCGCACGTGGAAAGGATCTGCTAAAACTGCGTCTGCAAAAAGACGAACGACTCCGATTCTCTTTCGACGCGGAATCCGGCTTATTGGCAGACACCGAAGTAAATAAATTCCAAGACTTGGACGAAACGCGAGCCGAGCAAGGAGCCTTGGACGCAGCCTTTGAATTAATCGGTCAAAGACCAAATCCGATTTACTCTCGATTTGTTCTCTAGAGTACTTGACTGTTTTTCGAGAAACCCTTCAATCATTGATTCCAAGAGATTTGTATTTCCGAACTCAGCCTCATCACGGGATCCTTCGGCGAGGCAATCGTCGGCGTCGAAGTCTACCTTATACTTCTTATGCTTCGCACGGAGAGTTGAGGGAAAGTGATTTGCGTCCCGCAACAATGCTCGTTGGTGCGTGGCCCTCTCATCCTCCGCTCGCCATCCTTGCAGCGCGGCATCGACCGCAGCCGATACAAGCGCCGGCCGGCGTCCAGCTTTATGTTGTGGACGTGAGGTCGCCCACTCGCTGACACTGGAAGGTGACTCCACTAGTTCCGGCGAACGTTGTGGCGGAGCCTGCGCCCCAGACATCGAGGCCGATTGAAGCGCAGCATCGCTGCGATTGCGGCGCCAGATAATATAGTCGGCTGTATCTACCACCCCGTTGGCGTTGCCGTCTGCGCCGCTCCCTGGGAAGACGAGCAAGTCGTATGTCGCTCTCCACGTTGCGTGATCGGCCGCGTCTACAAGGCCATCCGCGTTGTAATCGCCGGCGACAAACAGGCGCTCTGGGTCTGGACCAACCGACGGCGCGCGGATGGCAAGGTGCGTCGGGATGGGTGCGCCAAAGGCTGGCGTTCCGTCGGCGAGAAACGTAAACGGCTGGATTCGTACGTCGCGCATTTCGCCGGAGGGCGGCACCGGGTCCTTGTGCGCATGATACACGATCCAGTCTTCACTCCCATCCGGGGACTTGACAAACGAGGCATGCCCGACTCCCACGACGTTGTTCGCGCTCTGGAAAACCGGCTGCCGCGCTTTGGTCCAAGAAGCCGCATTGAGCAGCGAGCCGGTGCCGTTGTAGGTCAGGCGGCCAAGCGCGTACTGCGGCGTCCAGAAACCACTGGCGGAATAAATGATGTGCAGCTTGCCGTTTTCGATCAGAATCTGCGGGCCCTCGTTGATCGCCAGGCCGTGCATTTCCCAGGCGTATTGGGGCGAGCTGATCAGCACGCGGTCGGTGCGCAGAGTCCAGGGGTTCTGCATCTGGGCGATGTACAAGTTCTGCTGGCCGTCGGAAAAACCGGGCCAGCCCGACCACACGAAATAGGTGAAGCCCTCCCACTCAAACACCGTTCCGTCGATCGCCCAGCGGTCCGTCGGGGCCACAATCTGGCCCTTATAGACATAGCTGCCGAACGGATCGGGCGCATTTCTTTCCAGCACGTGCATGCGGTGCGTCTCGTTGTTGCCATTCGACGCAGCGACGTAGATGTACCAGCTTTCGCCGATGCGGTGCAGCTCGGGCGCCCAAATCTCCGCGGAGAAATTTGTGCCCGACGGCGGATCCCAAGCCAGAACCGTATCGCTGCCAAGGCTGCTTGCGTGGATGTCCTGGAGCGATTCGGCGCGGTTGATCCACACGGCGCCGCCCGCCGAGCGCGACATGTAGTACTTGTCCTGCCATTGGATGACAAACGGATCGGCGCCGGTTCCGAGCGGGTTCTTAAACGTGACGGGCATGTGCTTGATCGCGCGCAGGCTCTCTTGCGGCACGACCTCAAAAACGCCCGCGCCCGTTTGCCGCGCGCTGGACCAGCGGAACTCGACGTTGGCCACGCCAACGTTTTCGTAATACTCAAGCCGCACGTCGGTCCACTTGCCGGCCTCGAGCACTTTGGCGCCAGTGGCTTCGGCGCCCGATTGGCTCGACCAATTGTCGATCACCAGCTCGTTGCCGATCCACAGGCGCACGCCGTCGTTGCTGGTAGTAGCGAATGTGTACAGCGCGTTGAAGTCGGCGCGGATCTGGCCTGCCCAGGTCACTTGGAACCCATCGCTGTCGATCGCGGAATCGGGCGAGCCAGGCCCCCAATCGAAATCGACACCGGCATCGACGCGCGTTAGAGCGCCGCCGGTCGAGTCGGTGTACGAACCCAACAGCCCGGCAGGGCTCTCGTACAATTGATCGGCCGAAACAGGCTCGACCGCCTGGCTGGGAGCGAGCCACGACAACTCCATCCGCGCATCCCCGGTTCGTTCAAAATAATCGACGCGGATGTCGTAAAACCGCCCGGCAACAAGATTGATCGTGCCGGTTTGCTGGCGGCGGACATGCGGCGTCCAATCGTCGATGATCAGCTGGCCGTCAACCCAAACTCTCACGCCCTCGTCGCTGAACACGCGAAACGTTTGCGATTGGCTGTACTTGGCTTGGATCTGCCCCGTCCAGCGAACGCTGAAGGATTCGGCGTCGATGCCAGCGGCCGGGCTGCCCGTTCCCCAATTATGAGAGACTGCTTCGACGCGCGTTTCCGCCAGACCCGTGAAGTCGTCGTTATGGAAGTATTGGGCCGTCAGGCCCGTGCCAGCGAGCGCCAAGCGATGCTCAAGCACTTCGAACCCAGGACGCAGCGGCCTGTGAAACTTAAGATGCCGCTGGGCCATTGCGACTGGTTCCTCTTGATCTGCGAGCGCGACAGCATATGGGAGCCCGTTACTTATTGTAACGAGCCACGAGACCGCGGCCACTAAATAGCCGACTGGAAACGATGGAAGCGCAGTCAGTTGGAGCTGAGAGCCCATACGGCGCCTTGCGGGCCTGGATTGGCACTGGTGATCTCGACGCCTAGAGTCGTTTCCGTGTTGTACTTGGGCGGAATTCGTCCGGAAGGGTGGGTGATTTCCACCTTATACAACCCAGGCTGCGCAATAGGAACGTTCGGCGCGTTGCGAGGGCGGTCTTCAGCCGTCATGTCGAATGTCCCAGCCCCAGCGGAATTGGTCGTACCGCTGGCTCCGTTGAGCGCATCATCCAAGAACGGCTCAGGAATGAGGCGCACGGTAGCGCCGTTGAGCGGCCGGCCATTGAACGTAACGACGAACGGCACAGAGCGAGCGCCAAGCTTGCTTTGCTGAAACTTGTCGAGCCCTAGTTCGATCTCGTTGGCGTCAAGCGCGCCGTCGCCGTTAGTATCGTATTGCGAAGCGACGGAAGCCAGGCCGGGCGAGGCGGCAAGTTCGGCTTTGGAGAGCTTGCCATCTCCGTCGCGGTCGCCTTGTTCGATCGCGGCTTCCGCTGCCGAGCTGGCATCGATGCTGGGCGGACGGATAGCGCCAGGGCGACTTGAACATCCCGCAACGGCAACCAGAATTATGCCGAGTGGCAACCGTCGTTTCATGAAACTCGGAATTGTGAGGTGGCGGGAGCGGTGCGGATTCAACGTGTCGGCAGCTGTTGAAAACGCGCTCAAAAATCCGGAATTGGATTGCCGTCGCGCCGATTGCCAAGCCGCTCGTGCAACTGCGGATCGATGTCGAAGGAAACGCCGCGCACCGATGCATCACACATCGCCATCTGAAACACGCCGGCATGCGCACTGCCAAACCGCAGATAATCTTCCAGGCCCGGCTGGTCTGGAAGCGGTATCCACTTGTCATCCGCAACGCGGCCAACGTCCAAGTCGTCGCCGGCCCAACAACTTTGATCATCGCCAATGCTGCGCTCGCCGGAGTCGTATGACTCTGGCCGCAAGTATTTCTCGCCCACCATGTAGGTCTTTGACGTTCCGTCGGTTACATGCTTCAGCTCGTACTCGACGGCTTGAAACGCCAGGCCGTTGATCTTGTCGAGCCACGGCTTCGTCTCGCCCGTGTCCGGATCAGTGAACGTCCTATCCTTAAAGAAGCCGATGCCCTGCTCGGCCCTTGTGAATGAAGTCGGACCGTCGAACCATTGGACAGCCTGCACGTCGTCCTTATAAAGCGGGCCGAGATTGACGGCATAATCGCTGCGGGCTTCGACCTCAGGCAGGTTGGCGTTGTAGTATGGCGTCGTCCCGCCCTGCACATAGAGCGTCGCCTGGGCCGGGCGCCGTGTCGGGCAATAAAACATCGCCACGGGCATCTCCGCCAGGTTTGTCAGCGCGGCCTTCTTTTCCGGAGAAGTCCAGCTGGCGAAGCCCTTGCCAAGCTGATGGATCGCTTGCTCTTCCATATAGGGCAAGCAGCTATAGGCCCAGCTCCCCGGCTGCGTTTCGCCGGAGCCGCGGTCGGGGTCGGCCATGTATCGATAGCCCCAGCCGGCGGAGGGCATGAACTTGTGCGCGTCGTGGTGCAGGTGCCAGGCCAGCGCGATTTGCTTCACGTTATTTGTGCACTGGGCCCGCCGGGCCGCTTCGCGGGCAGCCTGCACGGCCGGCAGCAATAGGGCTACGAGAATGCCGATGATCGCAATAACAACCAGCAGTTCGACGAGCGTGAAACCACGACGTGGCCGCGTCAGTCCGAGACGCGGATGAACGAAAATGTTTTTCACCTTCTCGCTCCAGCACGTTCAATCGATCGCGACCAGGTTAATGCGAGTCTCGGATAGACTCGCCACGTACAACAAGAAACATGCCGACGACCCCAGCCGTCGGCATGCTTCTTCGATTCAAATCCATCTCAACTCAATCACTGCGCTTCACTCGCCGCGACGCCAGGCCGCCCACAGCTATCAGCAGTAAGACAACTGAGTGCGGCTCGGGAATCGGCGAGAACAAGAATTGCGATGGGGCCAGGACCACATCGCTGATGCGCACCTCGTCGATTTGGCCGTCGAAAAAGTCGGCCGGCCCATTGAACCAGCCGCGGCCAATACTCCACGGCGCGTTGCTTTGCACCAGGGCGCCGCCGGCGATACCGCTGTTCGTCGCCGACTGCAGCACGTAGTCACCGACGCCATTGGAGGTATCATCGATGTATAGCCGCATTGTCGATCCGTCGTTGGTGACGGCGGCGTTGTACCACACATTGGCCACGAGCGGAGCGTCGCTTACCACGCCACGAAAATCGGCCGGGGAAGCGTCGTTCGTCCCGTCAAATGCATACGCTTCGAGGCGATTGTCGTTGAGCACCTTCAAAGAAAACGGGCTCAGCGCGCCAGGGGCAGCGTCCGGATCATCATCCTTGTTGACGATGGTTTGAAAGCGGCCCAGCGTGTCGATCTTGAACGATGCCTCAATCGTGAAGGCATTGAGCACGTGGCTGTTGGCCGGCTGGTCGGCGTTTTCTTGATCGCGGCTGTAGATGTCGTCGCCCCCGGCGTCCGGAGGGGCAGGTGGGTCCGACCCGGGGGCCGCGTCGTAATCAAAGGCCAGCAAATTTGGCTGCAGCGTTTGCAGTACGACGGGCGCGGGCGTGCTCAGCGTGTACGTTGGGGAAGTTTCCAACCGCTGCGCGCCGTCGGTGCTGTTGGGATCGTTCGGGCTGTGAAACGTTCGCAGCACGTTACCGTTGCCCGATGAATCGCTGGTAACGTCGACGGTGTTGCCGCCCGAAGCAGTGCCGCCCGGCGCGGGCGTGGAGCGGAGAAAATCACCCGCCACCGCGGGCGAGCCATTTTTGTCTTCGAAGCGCCAGTGAGCGACGGTCGCCGCCTGTGCCGCGGCGCATAAGCCCGCTAAACACATGGCGCTCAGCATGCAATGCAAGATTCTTTTCATGAGCTCTCCCATCATCAGTTGTTACGAAAGGGTTGAAAGCAACACCAATGGAGCCTCTTCGATCCATCTTCGGTAATTTCAAGCCCGCCGGCGGCGCCTGGCACATAGCCCGGCGGCGCTTATCAAAAACAGGGCAATGGTCGTCGGCTCGGGCACGACGGCGGCCGAGCCGGCGGATGAAAACAGGAACTCCGACGGCGCGAGCGCCGAGTTCGTGATCCGCACTTCATCGATGAAGCCGTCGAACCAATCGGTAGGATTGCCGCCGAATTGGCCGCGGCCAATTGTCCAGGAAGCGTCCCACAACGGATTGGCCGGATTGCCCTGGAATAGCGCCCCGCTCACGGCCGCTGAGCCTTGCAGCTGGTAGCCCAAGCCATCGTTCGAGTCGAGATAGAGCGAGAGGGTCGAGCCATCGTTGACCGCCGCGGCGTAATACCATTGTCCGGCGACAATCGGCGCGATGGAGTTGACCCCGACGAGGTTACTTTCTGCGTCCCACTGCTCGAAAAACAGGTGGCCGTTGTCGCCACGCGTCTTAAGCACCGCCGTTTGGACGGGATGGTT
>DASXWB010000652.1:0-4802 GCA_036503915.1 Lacipirellulaceae bacterium
TTCGCCGGCGAATGGGTAAAGAACTTGCTGACGCGGCTCGGAATGCAAGAAGGCGAGGCCATCGAGAGCCGCATGGTCTCACGCCGCATCGAAGCCGCACAGAAGAAAGTCGAGGAGCGCAACTTCGAAATCCGCAAGAACCTGCTCGAATACGATGAGGTGATGGACGAGCAGCGCAAGCGCGTTTACCGCTATCGCCAGCGGATTCTGGATGGCGTCAATTGCCGCGACCTCATCACGGAGATGATCGGGCGCGAGGTCGAAGAGCATTTGGCCCGATATCTGGATCCCGCGTATGGCAGCGAAACGTTCGCCGCCGCGGCCGGCAACCAGCTCCACGTGCAACTCGACGCCAAGGACTATCGCAACGCCGACTTCAAAGAGGCCGAGCGGCTTGCGGTCGACGAAGCCAACCGGATGGCCGAGTCGCAGGTGCTCGATGCCATCGAAGAGAACCTGCCCGACGAAGAAGACCAAAACGAATGGAATTGGGCCGCCCTGGCCACCACACTCAACACGCGCTGGGGCCTCAACCTGCGCGATCGCGACCTCAAGAAGATCGGCCGCGAAGACCTGTCGGAGGAACTTATCAATCTGGCCCACGAGGCGATCGAGCGGATCGACCTGTCATCCTGCGCCCGCTACCTGGAGCCGGATTACGGCGTGCGCACTGCCTGCGCCTGGCTGCACGACAAGTTTGGCGTCGAGTTTTCGCTGGAAGAAGCTCGCAATCTGGATCCCGCGAAGTTCACCGAACTGGCCCATGAGCGGGCCATCGCGGCGTACGATGAGCGCGAGTCGGAGTATCCAGTTCTCGCCGGCCTCTATCGCTATTCAGCCCGCGGCTCCGGTGGTCAGCGGCAGGGCTTTTTGCGCGAGGACCTTGTCGAGTGGGCTAAGCGGCGTTTCGGCGCGGAGCTTTCGCTCGAGGATCTCAAGAACAAGCAGCGCGAGGAAATCCGCAGCCTGCTTGTTACGCATAGCAAACGCAACAACGAACGCGCCAACGAGGTCGCCGCCGAAGCCCAAAAACGCGTCGAACAGCTGTTTGCTGACGAGCCCAGCGCGGCTGCGACCGTCGGTGCCGTCACGGGCCACAACGGCAAACTCGACGCGCTCACCGACTGGCTCAAGAACACGTGTAACGCCGAGCTTTCGAACGACGAACTGGCTAAGCTCGACCGCGAAGCGGCGTGGCGCAAAGTTTCCCAAGTGGTCGAAGACCATTTCCGCCCCGAGATGCGGCGGATGGAGCGGGCGCTTCTGCTGCAGATCCTCGATAGCGCGTGGAAAGAGCATCTGCTGGCGATGGATCATCTGCGCTCCAGCGTCGGCCTTCGCGGCTATGCACAGGTCGACCCCAAGGTGGAATACAAGCGCGAAGGCATGGCCCTGTTCGACCGCATGTGGATCTCGGTCGGCAACTACGTGACCGACCTCATCTTCAAGATGGAGCAGCTCGACGAGGGGTTCGTCGGCAGCACGATGGTGGAAACGGTCGCGATCAAGGAAGATGCCCCGGGCGCCAGCGAGATCGAGCGCCAGCAGCAGGCGGCCATTGCCGGCACCGAGGCCGACAAAAAGCTCGAACCGATCCGCAACCGAGAGCCGCGCATCGGCCGCAACGACCCCTGCCCCTGCGGCAGCGGCAAGAAATACAAACAGTGCTGCCTGCGCAATAAAAACGGCGGAGCGTAATTCATAAAGCCGCAACCCTTGGCGGTACATTGAGCGGCACATCACATTCGATGGGGCTTTGGGCGAAGGGAATTACGCCATGAGGTTCAAGTTATCGTCACTGCTGCTGCTGTTGACGTTCCTGGTGTTCGCGATCGGGCTTGGTTACCAATTCCATCTACTTCGCAACCAAGTCGCAGACCTGAAGAGCGAGGTGCGCCTGCTAAAAAATCGCGCCCCTTTTGTGGTCTACCCACAAACGCCACCGCCGAATGCAAATTCACCGTTCCGGCTACTCAATTCGAATATGATCGTGAGTCCCTCCGCGGAGCAAGGGATGAAAGCCGACGAATGGGACCGCAAACGCCGAATCGAACGGCGATTAAAGCCCCAGACGACGCCAGCTCCGCTGCAGCGAACTCCATTGGAAAGCCGCGCTCATTAAGCTGTCTGCTCAACGGGAAAGGATTCCCATGTTTCGGCTGTTGTGTTGGTTGCTGAACGTCGTCTATGTGTTGGTGCTCGCCGTCTGCGCGCCATTGATCGTGTGGCAGGCCATGCGCACCGGCAAATACCGCGAAGGTTATCGCGAAAAGCTGCTGGGGATCGTACCGCGGCGCACGAGCGACGCCACCTGTGTCTGGATTCACGCCGTCAGCGTCGGCGAAGTGAGTTTAGTCGCCACGCTGTTACGCGAGCTGCGCAGCGCACACCCGGATTGGCAGTTCGTGGTCTCCACGACCAGCCGCGCCGGCCACGAGCTGGCGCGCAAAAAGTACGCCGATCTCGCGGTGTTCTACTGCCCGCTCGATTTCAGCTGGGCGGTGCGCACGGCGATGCGGCGTGTGCGTCCGTCGCTCTTGGTGCTCGCCGAATTGGAGCTGTGGCCGAACCTTATCGCGGCCGCGAAACGGCATGGAGCGCGCGTCGCCATCGTCAACGGCCGCTTGAGCGACCACAGCTTTCCGCGCTATCGCCGCGTACGACCGCTCGTCGCGCGTGTGCTGGAGCAAATCGACCTCATCGCCGCACAGAACGCGGAATCCGCGGCCCGATTCCGCGCTCTGGGTGCTGCCGCCGATCGTGTGCACGCAACCGGCTCGCTGAAATACGATGGCGCCCAAACCGACCGCAACAGCCCGCGCACGGCCGCCCTGCGCCAACTGGCCGCCTTCGCCCACGACGACATCGTTTTCCTTGCCGGCAGCACGCAGGAACCGGAAGAACAAATCGCCGTCGAAATCTTTCAGGGCCTATCGGCCGATCATCCACGCTTGAGACTCGTGCTTGTGCCGCGCCATCTCGAGCGCTTCGATTGCGTAGCGCGATTGCTCGATGAATCGCATCTTTCATGGTGCCGACGAACTGAGCTGGAAAGTCAGCGCCCGGCTCCGCCGGGGGTTCTTGACGCGAAAAGTACTGAAATGCGTGGCGATTCAAATCTGTCTTTAAAACCCCCGGCGAAGCCGGGGGCTGCCGCGCGGGTTCTGTTGGTTGACACGATTGGCGAGTTATCCGCCTGGTGGGGCACCGCGCAAATTGCCTTCGTCGGCGGCAGCTTCGGCAGCCGCGGCGGACAGAACATGATCGAGCCGGCCGCCTATGGCGCTGCCGTCGCGTTCGGCCCCAACACGTGGAATTTTCGCGACGTTGTCGCGTCACTCCTGGCGGCCGACGCCGCAGTTGTCGTCCGCGACGCTCATGCGCTAGAAATGTTCGTCCGTCGCTGCCTCGACGACCCCGCGTACGCCGCCGCTTTGGGAACTCGGGCGAAGCTGCTCGTGAAAAGCCAGCTCGGCGCGACGCTGCAAACCGTCGAGCTGATCGAAGCACTTTTCGAATCAGGTCGCGAGATCAAGAACGCGGCCTAAGCGTGCCGCTCGCCGGCCGGCTCGGCGTGCCGCACGACGTGCTCGTGATCGCGCAAATGCTCCGGACAGTAGCAGCGCTCGCCGTCACACCGAGAGCAGTAACGAAACTGCTTCTGCGGCGCTTCTTCGCTCGTAAGCCCGCACACCGCGCACTTGTGCACGAGCCGCTGCGGCGCCTTAACCGCGCGGGCCTGGCGCCGCATGCGCCTGTGTCCCAGCTTCATGTCGCGCCAGATTTCGCTGCCGAAGAACAAAAAGTAGTTGAGGACCGAAGCCGCGATCATTACTCGGCTCATCCAGTCGCCAAACAGAAAATTGTAGGCGTACCAAATCCATGCCAATAGCGCGAGCCACCTGATCTTCACCGGCAGGATGAAGAAAATGAGCATCGTGAAGTCGGGGTACAGCCGGGCGAACGCCAGAAACACCGTGCCCTCGAGAAAGACAATCGACGCCGGTGCATTGAATCCGGGCTGAGCGAAGTACAGCGCGAAGGCCGCAGCCACCGATGCCAAGTATCCAACAAGCAGGAAAACATTGTAGCGAAATGCGCCCCACACGGTCTCCAGCGTTGTGCCCATTAGATAAAACAGGTACCAAAAGAAGAACGCGAAGATGGGGTTCGTCTCCGGCGGCGTGAAGATAAAAGTAACCAGCCGCCAGACCTCGCCCTCCAGCACGTCGGCCGGATACATGCGAATCTTTTCCAGCACGTTGCCACCGCCCTGCGGCGCGGTCAGCTGCTGCGCCACGTACAAAAACACCTGCCCCACAATGAGAAGCAGCGTGAGATTCGGGATCGCGTAGCGGCCGAACCTCGCGTTCAGTCGAGTCAACAGCGACATGGCAGTGGAAGGCTAGATGAGTTAGTGCGGCCGGCCGACGTAGTATGCCACGGCTGCCATCGGGCTGCTACTCCAACACGGCAGAATGACAAATGACGGATTGACGACTGAAGACCGTTAGTCATTCGACATTCGTCGTTCGTCATTTTGTCATTCGCCTCGCGCCCTGTCCGGCCGCTTCGCGCCGGCCTATAATCACCCGGCTATGTCCGTCATTGAAATCCGCGGCCTCAAAAAGTCGTACCGCGTCTACCAGAAGAAAGAGGGTCTTGGCGCCGCGTTCCGAGGGCTGTTCCGCCGAGAGTATCGCGAGGTCCAGGCCGTGCGCGGCATCGATCTGGACGTCGACGAAAGCGAGTTCGTAGCGTTCCTTGGCCCCAACGGCGCTGGCAAGACCACAACGCTCAAG
>DASXWB010000653.1:0-1737 GCA_036503915.1 Lacipirellulaceae bacterium
AGCCAGGCGACAGCCGCCACGAACTCGACGCAGACGCCGATGAACGTCGTCGTGCGAAAAATCAAGAGCATCCACAAATTCGTAGAGAACCCGGCGAAAAATGCGGAGAAGGCGTACAGCAAGATGCTCCAGGTAAGCACGCGCCGACGGCCGAAACGGTCGGTGAAATACCCGCCCAACAGCCCGAAGATGCCGCCGCATACTGCTGGCACATAGAACAGAAGCCCGAACCAGCGGGCAAACTCGGGAGTGCCGCGCGTGTAACCGGCAAGCTCTTGTAGCGCCGGCGACGCGATCAGCGGCATCATCAATAGTTCATAAATATCAAACGCGAAGCCGATGGCCGCTATCACGCAGACGGTCCATTGGACCGGAGTTAGACGATTCGATACCGCCATCGATCGCTTGTCTCCATGTGAGAAACTCTTGGATGCGCTCTGCCGCGCAAGACCATATTACCAACCCGGCAGACGCGCCGCGACCCGGTTGTTCAACTCGGGGAGCAACCGCCGCGAGCGGCAGTTCATCAAGCAGATTGAGTAGTATGAAGATTCGGTCAACAATCAGCGCATCTCGGCTCGGGCGATCTTGTATGGGCCCGAGGGCAAGCTTTATGTCCCAATGCCCCAAACAGGCGAAGCGCGTGCCTACGACGTGGCAACCGGATGCTACACACCGTCATCGCGGGCGGCACGGAGCTTCCAGACCGATCTCAGCCCGCTGGACTGAGCCCCCGGCGGCAGTGCATCGCGCGGTCGTTCTTCCGCGGTCCGGCTGGAGTCGGATCGATACACCTGTTTGCTCCGGGCCGTCAAAAATGCCCCAAATCTCCTCAACAAACTGATTGACTTTGCTTGCCTGGCTCGCTCTAATGTGCCGCGGCAGAGAAAGAGGCGTCCTCCTCCCGAACACGAAAAGGACTCGCCTCATGACGTCGACATCGAGAACACTTATCGCCCTGGCAGCCAGCGTTGGATTGTGGTGTGCGTCGAACGCGGCCCGCGGCGGCGTGGCCGAATGGATGGCGGCAGTCGCGGCCGGCACGCCGGCCGGGTATACGAATTCCAATCTCGCTGCCCCGATCGTCGCCGATATCGGAACTCATAGCGACGCGACCGGCGGCGGTATTAGCTATGAGTTCATCGTCAATGCCACGAACGACGGCGCCAGCAGCGCGCTGATCGGCACGTTCGAGAACCCTCCGCCTGTCGGCGACCGCGCGGCCCTCAAATGGGAACAGTGGCAGGACACCGGCAACTACGGCGCGACCGTTTTCGGAGTGGCCGACTTCGATTCCGGCGTGACGAACACGCCGGGCGTCGACACACACCTGGTCTTCGTCAATAACGGGACCGACACGGCGTTGTATGTAAACGGCGCGCTGGCGGGCACAATCGCAGGGGCCTCGCCGACGCTTTCCGGCACAGTGGGCATCGGGCAAGCGTACAATCCGGCTGGCGCCCACCTCGATCCACTCACCGGCACGATCCTGGGAGTGGCCGTGTACGACTCAGCGCTGGGTGCCGACGAGATTTCCGCTCACAACTCCGCGTTCCTCATCCCCGAGCCGGGAAGCATCCTACTCGTTGGCTTCGCCCTGGGCGTTGCCGTCTCGATGGCGCCCCGTCGACGAACGTAGGCTCTCGCCTCGCTGGCCCCGCGACTATCGAGCGAATTTTGCGCGGCGGATTGGGACGCCCAACAGGCCGTGCATAGGTCAGCCGATGATCACGCGCG
>DASXWB010000654.1:0-9214 GCA_036503915.1 Lacipirellulaceae bacterium
ACTTCGCCGGGTATCGTGGGCGCGGGTTCCATGCGATACACGTGCACATGGCCATGACCGTCGAGGCTGCTGCCGGCGGCGATGACGCGGCCGTCGGCCGTTATGTCGACGCTGAAAATGCGCCCGGGTAGCGGCGGCAGCTCCCATAGCAGGTTCGCGTCGTCGCCGATCTGCCGCGCCGTCGTGCGGTGCATCCGGTAAATCCGTGGTGTGCCATCCGCGCCACCGAAGAGAATCTCGTCGCGCAGCGGATGCCGCTCCACACTTTGAATGCCGCCTTTTAAAGCACCGGGTGTGATCGAAGTTATGTTGTCGATGAACCGCTCCGTCGCGACTTCGATGAGCTTGGCCGCCATGTCGCGGCCGACCGATGCCAAATGGGTCCCATCGACCGAGAACACCGTGTCCAGCACCCAGTCGTCATGGGCGCTCTGGTAAAGCACCTGTTCGCCAGATTCGGTATCGATTGCGCGGACGGAGCTATCCGTGCAGCCGAACGCCAGCCGCTTGCCGTCGGGCGACCATGAAGCGCCGAACACCGAATCGTGCGTTATTGGAACGGAATGCAGCAGTTTGCGGTCGGCCACGTTCCAGATTTGCACCTCGCCCAGGCGCGCGGGCAGTCCACCCGTAATGGCCAGCTTTGTGCCGTCCGGCGAGAAACGCACCGACTCAATCCGCTCGGACATCCCCACGAGCCTAGCAACCAAGCCGGTGCCATCGGCCTTATGCAACAGGACTTCGTGAAACCCGGCGACGGCAAGGAGCATACCGTCTGGTGACCAGTCGATTGAGGCAATCACCGGCGGGCCGCTATAAACGGGCGGATGCGCGGGATCGATCAGCCGCACAGTCGAGGGCGGCGTATCATCGCGCGCCCCTTGCTCAATCCAGCGGCGGATGAGGGCGACTTGGCTTTCGTCGAGCGGTTTTTTGCCCTGGGGCATTGCCGCTTCGCCGTCTTCCGGTGTGATCTGCTCGATGAGATAACTTTCGTCGGGCTTGCCGGGCACAATTGCAGGCGAACCGCTTTCGCCAGCGGCCAGCAGGTTCTTGAAGGCGGTCATCTCCATAGCGCCGCTCGCCTTGGCAGGCTGGTGACAACCATGGCAATTTGCCTGGAGGATTGGAAGCACGTCGTGCTGATAGCTCACCTCGCCGGCTGGTTCACCTGCCGAGGGTTCGCCGGCGCCATCTGCGGCGAAAGACGACCGGGCCAGAATCAGAAAAACTGCGGCCAGGATGCATCTTGGCCCGAACGAAGTACGACTCAAAGTCGCCGCGGTTCGATACATCGAGCGGCTCCACGATAGGTTAGAGAGTGCGGCCCATTCCGCTGCTGCGTGCGCCGCTTGCCAACTTAACCGCTGCGGCCCCGCGGGGCAAAGCCTTTTCAATCCCTATCCTATTGAAAAATGCGAGCAAAACTAGCGCAAAGGCGCAGTCACTTCGCGTTTTGCGGCTCGACTTCCCGCAATTAATCGTAGATCGGCAAGAACGTGTTGAACGCCTTCTCGCCAAATACTCCAGGGTCATTAAAGCGGCGACTGCGATCGAGCGCAGTGATTGCCGTCATCTCTTTGGGCGATAACTCAAAATCGAAGATCGCCAGATTTTCGCGCAGCCGATCCGGCCGCGTCGTTTTGGGAATCACCGCAGTGCCACGCTGGACGCCCCATCGCAATAAAACCTGCGCCGGCGTCTTCCCATGAAGCCTGGCCGCGTCGCGCACGACTGGTTGTTCCAACGCCGATTCGTTCGGTCCGGCCATGCCCAGCGAAACGTACGATGCGGCGCCCAACGGCGAGAACGCAGTTACAACAATTCCCTTCTCTTTGCAAAAGCGCAGCAGCTTTTCCTGCGCGAGAAATGGATGCATCTCGACTTGCAGCACGGCCGGGGCGATTTCAGCCTGAGTCAACAAATCCCGCAGTAGCCCGGTGGTGAAATTGCAGACGCCGATGTTTCGCACCAGGCCCGCGCGAACCAGTTCCTCCATAGCGCGCCACGTTTCAGCGATCGGCACTGGGGCAAGCTCCACTCGAGGGTGCGCGGCCTCCGGGTCGTGAAACCAGCCGGGTGGGTAGCGAGTCTCGAATGGGACAAATTTTTGAGCCAAGGGAAAGTGGATCAAATACAAATCGAGATAATCCAGGCGCAAATCGGCGAGCGATCGCTCGACCGCCGGCCGCACGTGCGCGGCCGCATGATACGTGTTCCACAGTTTTGACGTGACCCATAACGCCTCGCGCCGGCATGAACTCGAATGCAATACCCGTTGCAATGCTTCGCCAACTTCAGCTTCGTTTCCGTAGTCGCACGCGCAATCGAAGTGCCGGTACCCGGCCTCGATCGCATCCTGGACAGTCCGCGCTGCCTGCTGTCGCTCAATTTTCCACAGCCCGAGTCCAGCCGCCGGCAACTCGTCGCTGCCGGTAAGTCTAAAAGAACTAACTTTCATTGCACTCGGTTTCATTTTGCGCCGACGATAATCCGTGCAAATGCACACTACCAAGGCTGACTTGTTGAACAGGAAAAAACGGAGGTTGCAATGAGAATCTCTGCTGCATCTGCTTTCTCCCGTTAGCCGATCTACTATGGCACAGAAGGTCGGCAAATCCTAGACATTGCCGCGGCATGACAGACACGATTGGTCTTGTCGATTGTTCACTGCTATATTGACGACTAATACACTTCGGAGTTCAACGTGCATTACTTGTACGCATCGAAGAAGGCCGCGCCGCTTCGCCTGGTGGCGACGTTTGATTCCGAGCCGCAGCTTTTGGCGTATGTGCGCTGGGCCACGCTCGAAGAAACCGGCGAGCGCTCTGGGAAGTTCGAACAGGGTAGCGCCCTTGCCGGCTATAATCGGTGGGAATCGTCGCGCGAGCCGCTCACGGATGATGATGATTCGCTTGTCGAGCATAACCCCACGCCCAGCATGCTGTAGGGATTCCGCGATGCCCATTTGTTTGCGACTGTCTTTGGCATTCTGGATAGTTTCTGCGCTTAGCACCAGAGAGCTTTGCGCGCAACAGCAACCAGATGTGGATATTCTGCTCAAGGGTGGCACGATTGTTGACGGCACAGGCGGCGAGCCGTATGAAGGCAGCGTTGCGGTCCGCGATCGAATGATTGTCGCCGTGGGGGCCGATCTCGACGTCGCGGCGGCACGGCAAACCATCGATTGCAATGGTTTGGTGATTTGCCCTGGCTTCATCGATCTGCATAACCACAGTGACAACACAATCCTCACGCCCGAAACGCGAGACGCCCGCTGCTATTTGACGCAGGGCTGCACGACGCTCGTCACCGGCAACTGCGGTGGCGGCCAACGCGACGCGGGCGCATTCTATGATGAGCTATCGGCCGGTGGCGTCGGCGCCAACATTGCACACCTGGTTCCGCACGGTGCAATTCGCGACCAGGTAATGGGCAAAGTTCGCCGCGCGCCCACCGAGACTGAATTGCGGCAAATGCAGGAGCTGGTCGCTGACGGCATGCGCGACGGCGCGTGGGGTATGTCGACCGGCTTGATTTATGTGCCCAGCGCCTTTGCCGACACCGACGAACTTGTGGCGCTCGCTCAAACCGTAGCCCAAAATGGCGGCATCTATGCCAGCCACATCCGCAATGAGGATGACGAGCTCTTCGAGTCGGTGGAGGAGGTCATCGAGATCGCCCGGCGCGCCGCCTTGCCTTGCCACATTTCGCATATCAAAGCCAGCGACCCCGGGAATTGGGGGAAGCTGCGTGTGGTTGCCCGCATGGTTGAGCAGGCTCGAAGCAGCGGTTTGAGGATTACGGCCGACCAATATCCGTACAATGCTTCGTCCACCTCCATGATGGCATTACTGTTGCCGGACAAAGAACGTGAGGGCGGCGAGGTGGCCACTGCCGAGCGCCTTAAGGATCCAAACGAGGCCGCGCGGCTTCGTCCGCTGGTTGCCAAGGAGATCGAAGACAGCGGTCCAATGTTGATCGCCAGTTTCCCCGCAAAACCGCATTGGCTTGGCAAGACGCTTCATGAAGTGGCAAAGCTCGAGAAATGCGAGCCGGTCGATGTCGCGTTTGAATTGTTCCGCAATCCGAAGGCCCAGGGCATCCACTTCGGCATGGGCGAGGAGGATGTGCGATTTGCAATGAAGCTGCCCTGGGTCGCCACGGCATCCGATGGCAGCAGCAAGATCGACGACGGCACGCGGCCCCACCCCCGCAGCTATGGCACATTTCCGCGCAAGATCGGGCGCTACGCGATTAAAGAAAACGTCCTGCCGATGGCGGCGGCCGTGCGCAGCGCTTCCGGCCTACCCGCGGATATTTTGGGGATGACGGATCGCGGCTATGTACGCGAAAATCTCGTTGCTGATCTGGTTGTGTTCGACCCCAAGCAATTGGAAGACCGGGCCACGTACGAGAAGCCGTTCGAAACTTCAATCGGCATTCGCTGGGTGCTTGTGAACGGAAAGATCGCGATCGCCGGCGGCGTGCCGCAAGATATTTTGGCCGGCCGCCCGCTGCGCCGCGAATCGAGAGGAGATAAGTAAATGAGCGTCGTTAATACTCCCTTCTTCTTCACGGGAGGGCGGGGGAGGAGGTTCCCCGGCCAAATGATGCTGCTCGCTGCGTTGCTGCTGATTGCGGCAGCGTCGTACGCGGGCGAATTGCAATCGTCAACGAGAATCGAGAAATTCACGCTTCAGGATTATCTTGGCGCCCAGCATTCGCTGAGCGAGTGGCAAGATAAAAAAGCGATCGTCGTGGTGTTCATCGGCACGGAGTGCCCGCTCGCAAAGCGCTACGGGCCGCGGCTGGCCGAATTGGCCGCCGAGTACGAACCCAGGGGCGTGCAGTTCGTCGCCGTCAACTCGAATCAACAGGATACACTGCGAGAGATGGCCCACTATGCCCGCGTGCATAAGATCGACTTTCCCATGTTGAAGGACTCGGCTTGTGAGGTCGCCGACCAATTTGGCGCCGAGCGCACGCCAGCCGCCTACGTGTTGGACCATGAGCGAAACGTTTGCTATCAGGGCCGCATTGATGATCAATACGGCGTAGGCTACTCGCGCTCCAGCGCCTACAAGAACTATGTGGTCATGGCGCTGGACGAGCTGCTAGCCGGCAAGCCGGTTTCCAACCCTGTAACTGAGGCGGTCGGTTGCTACATCAGTCGCGCCGATCGCAAATCGCCGACCGGCGACATTACTTACACGAACCAGATCGCGCGGATCATGCAGGATCATTGCGTCCGCTGCCACCGGCCGGGCCAGATCGCGCCGTTCTCTTTGATGTCCTATGACGACGTTGCCGCGTGGGCCGAGACGATGCACGAAGTGATCGACGAAGGACGCATGCCGCCCTGGCATGCCAGCCCGGCTTACGGCCACTTTTCGAACGACGCCAGCATGCCCGATTCGGCCAAGCAGTTGTTTCGCCAATGGATCGATAACGGCATGCCCGAGGGCGACCCTGCGGACCTTCCCGAACCGCTCGAATTTACCGAAGGCTGGCAAATCCCGAAGCCGGACGTTGTTTTCAAAATGCCCGAGCCGTTCGTCGTGGCGGCGAAGGGCGTCGTCGACTACCAGTACTTTGAGTTCGACCCGGAGTTCAAGGACGACATGTGGATTCGCGGCGCGGAGGTGCGGCCGGGGAACCGGTCGGTTGTGCATCACGTGCTCGTGTTCTACGTACCGCCAGGGCAGGACGACAAACGCGGCGAAGACGCGCTGTTCAACGAGGTCGCCGCGTTCGCGCCCGGCATGCCGGCAGGGCTCTGGCCCGAAGGGTACGCGCGGCTCGTGCCGGCCGGATCAAAGCTCGTATTCCAAGTGCACTACACGCCCAACGGTAGCGAGCAAACCGACCAGACTGAAGTGGGCCTGGTATTTGCCGATCCGAAGGCGGTGAACAAGGAGGTTAAATTTGGCGTGGCGGCGAACACCGATTTTCGTATTCCGCCTCATCATGCGAACTTTCATGTGCCCGCCGGCTACACATTCACGCAGGATACGCTCGTGCACGCGCTGATTCCGCACATGCACTACCGCGGTAAGTCGTTTCGCTTCAGAGCCGAGTATCCGGACGGCAACAAAGAGATTCTGCTCGATGTGCCCCAATACGACTTCAACTGGCAAAACGCCTACGTACTCGCAGAGGCGAAGCTCATCCCCAAGGGCACGGTGCTCATGTGCGATGGGTACTACGATAACTCGGCCGATAACCTCATGAACCCTGATCCCGCGAAGGAAGTCCGCTGGGGTGACCAGAGCTGGGAAGAGATGATGCTCGGCTCGTTCGTGTACAGCCTGCCGGAAACGGCCCTGCGCGGCGAATTCCCCAAGGTCGTGCACCTGCACGAGGATTGGTTCGACGTGATTTTCCGATACCGCCCGCCGGCCGAGCAGACGAACGTCGAGGCCGTGTACCTGGCCGGTTCATTCAACGATTGGAAAGAAACGGGCCATCGCATGCGCGGCCCGGACGCTGAGGGCTGGTACCGCACCACGGTGCGTCTCCAGCCGGGTATGCACGAATACAAATTCGTAATCAACGGCACACAGTGGACGCACGACCCGGACAACCCGGACCAGAACGGGCCATACAGCAACAGCGTGGTGCGCGTGCGGGCGGTAAAGTGAGAAAATCCGCAGTTGTACGAGCGCAACGCCAGCCTATTGCCGGCCGGGTCGCGCACTGGCGCCCTATTTCGAGCGGAATACTGCCGCCACGCCTCCGCCGGACGCGAGGGACAAGTCCAACATTGCACCGGAATTAAGGCTGCGCGTTTCGACGCGAAGCTCGTTCGGCTTTTCGCCATCATCGGACACGTCCTGATAGATATTCGCCTCAAAGTCGCCCGCGCCGAGAAAATCGAGCGGCAGGCTCACCTTGCGCGGCGTCCAATTCGTGATGCCGCCCAGGTACCAGTTCTTGCCGCTCCGGCGGGCGAGGACAACATACTCGCCGCCTTCGCCGCCAATGAATCGAGTTTCGTCCCAGGTGGTCGGCACTTCGACGAGAAAATCAAAGCCCGGCTCGTTTTCGTACGCTGACGGGATGTCGGCGAGCATCGGCATCGGGTTTTCAAAGACGACGTAAAGAGCCAGGTGGTGTGCACGCGTGCCGAGAACACTTGGCCGGTCGTCGCGCGGCTGGAATGCGCTTCGTGACGCGTGGCGGAAGCCGCCCAGGTGATAATCGACTTGCCCTGCCAATGCGCGCGTGTAGGCAACGTTCACGCTATGCGCCGGCGAGCAGGCGTCGGACCACTTCAAGTATTCGAGGTTCAGGACGCCTTCTCGGTTGAACAGGTTCGGAAATGTTCGCTGCTCGCCGGTCGGCTTGTACGAGCCGTGGAACTGGATGTGCAGTTTGTGGCGTGCGGCCGCGCGAAGCACGCGCTCCTGCCACTGGACCATTTCCTGGTCGTCGCGGTCCATGAAGTCGACCATGAGGCCCTTCACACCCCAGCGCTCGTACGTCGCAAAAGCCTCGTCGAGGTGGTCGGCGAGCGGCTTCCAATTCACCCACAACCGAATGCCCACACCTTTGGTGGCCGCGTAATCCAAGATTTTCGGCAAATCAATATCGGGCCGGGCCTTGAGAATATCGGTATCCGCATGCGGCCAGGCGAAACCTGGATCACGTTGCACGTACCATGGGCGATCCTCGGCCACGCTGCTTATCGCGTGGTAAGCGATGCCGTGCTGGGCGCAGAAGTCGATGTAATGTTTGTGGATGGCGAAGTTGAGCTCCGGCGTCGAAGGCGGGCCATGCTCCACGGTGCCGTTCCACCAGGGCCAGGTTGTTTTTCCAGGTTGCAGCCAGGCGAAGTCGCCTTCCGGTGCTTCGTTAAGGCATAGCAGCAGATTGCTCTCAAGAAGCTTTCCGGCATGATCGGCCACCAGGACGACACGCCAAGGACTCCAATGCGGCGCGCGAGCCGAGACAACAGCGTTATCTCTTTCCGGCAGTGGCGCGAGGCGCGTTTGCAACAGACCCCGTCTCCCACCGGGAGAGGGCCGGAGCGAGGGATTGCCTTGCTCGAGATTTTCCTCATCCTTCCCTGAGGGTTTCCGTTCCAAATACATTCCGGCGAAGTCGCGCAAGCGTGCTTCGGTGATCGCCACCGCGCTGCCATCCTCCCACACGGCCAGCATCGGCACAGCGATCAATTTGTTTTCTGGTAATTCAGAAAGAGGTTTGCGCTCATAGGTTGCCTCGTGCGACGTCTTAAAGTGATCGAGCGTCATGAACAGGATGCTGGGGTCGCCATCCAGGCGGAATTCTGTGGATTCGCCTTCGATGACAAACTCGCGCAGCCCCTCTTGCTCTGGAAAGCCGTAGCGCAGCGCGACGCCGTCGTCGTACGCGCGAAGCTCGATGTCCCAGGCGATCCCGCTTTTATTCACAATCCGAATCGTGGCAGCACTGCAGTGGTCGCGCAAGCGGCTCGATTTGCCCCATAGCAAATCGCTCGATTGGTCGATTTCGCGTTTGGTCACATTCTGGATGGACGCACCGGCGGCAATCGAGCCTACCCCTTCCAGCCGCACGTCGAACGATGACGGGTCGACGAGTCGCCTTCCGTCACGCTCGATTGAATAATTGAGGTTGCCGGTTTCCGCGTCGAGACTCACCTCTGCGCGAATTTTTCCGGAGGGAGAAGTGACGGTGACCTGGCCGGGCTGCTCGGTGCGGTCAATCTGAGCTAAACCGCAAGAGGAGGGAATGAACGAGATGGCAAGTAATAGGATCAGCCGTGGCATCGGGGTTTTCTCAATCGAGATTTATTGGCAACACAGCATCGCAGCAGCGCTAGCAGCTGGCGCCTGCCACTTTAAGGGGCGGTGCCGCTTCTTTCAACTCAGCGCGCGCGGCAGGGCGCGGTCCGGGTGAAGACCAGCCAGCGCGTTATTGAACCCGTTCCACGAAAAGAATCCGCACCGGGCGCTTTTCCAACGTAAATGTCAGCCCCGTTTGCAACGTGATGTTGCCAAGCACCAGGATTGCATCATGATCCTCGCTGCGTGTTTGCTCGGTGGAGGGCGACCGCTCGTGAAGATGCCAGCTCACCTGGTTTGTGGGTTTCAAGTCAACTTCGGAAACGATCGGCGTGCCAATCCAGCGGCCAAGCCAGCCCAAAAATTCTTCGAACTCGCCGGTGCCGCCACCGGCGCCGCTATTGGGCACAAGGTCCGTGCCAAAG
>DASXWB010000655.1:0-2931 GCA_036503915.1 Lacipirellulaceae bacterium
CCCCTTTTCTTGCGTCACGCTTTGCCGCTCAACATCGCCTCCCGGCAAGAAAAGGGGACAGTCCCCACCCATAAGCTTCGACGACTTAAACAACTCCTTCAGCCGTTCCGCCTCCGCTTCGGTCTCGCACACAAGGAACACCTCGTGGCCTTCGCTCACCTTGTCCAGCTCATCGCGGACCTTTCCGATTTCGCCGCTGAACCGCTCGACCGACTCGAACTCCAGGTGAGCCGTCGTTTCTACTGATCCGGCCGGCACGCCCGACGCCGTGACCGACGGGAACTTATAAATTTCCTCGAGCGTCGGCCGCACCGCGTGAAACGCTTGCGGCCGGTCCATCCGGTCAAGATAGAATTTGCCTTCCTCTGCCAGTTCGCTCGGCTCGATCAGCAAAAACCAAGTTCCCTCCGGCAGATAGGCGGTGAAGTGCGCGCGGTCCGAAGCCGTGGGCTCTATCATCGTGATCAACGTCGACTCGAGCGTCGCCAAACTGCGCTGCGACCCGACGTCAAAGCGGCGGATCGACTCGACATCGTTGCCAAACAGTTCGATCCGCACCGGGTCATCGGCATCGGGGGGAAAAACATCGAGAATGCCCCCACGCAGCGAGAACTCACCAGGCAGCTCGACCGCCGTCGTGGCATGGCCGCCGCGCTCGACAAGCCAGCGCGTGAATTCCTGTTCGTCGATCTGCGAGCCAACGCGAATCTCGCGAGTCGCCGCGGCAAACGCGTCGCGCGACGGCACCGGCTGCAACAAACTCTGGATGCTCGTGACGAGGATCGAGGGCGTGTTGCCCGACAGCCCCCGGCTCTGCCGGGGGTTAATGGGCATACCGTTCGACTCATGTACTTCGGTCGATCCCGTTCTCGCACTTTGAACCCCCGGCGGAGCCGGGGGCTGATTCGCGTGTTCGGTCGCGGAGCGATTTAACAGCGACTTCAGCACGCGCAATCTCTCGCCGTAGATCTCATCATGGACAACCCGCTCACCCGGCTCCGATTCCCATGCGGGGAATTCGGCGACGGGCAGATCGGTAAAGAGCGTCAGGTCGTGCGCAATCGCGTCGATTTCACCCGGGTGTGGCGCGACGACAACCAGCGGCCCGGGGCACGATCGCGCCAGCGCTGCGGCCACGAGCGCGCGCGAAGACCCCCAGACTCCGCCGAGCGTCCCGCCATGTCCCGCTTCGAGGCTGGCGACCACGTCGGCAAAGCCACGGTGCAAATTCAGATGTGCGGCCAACTCCCGCAACCGGAGGGCGGCCAGTGGCCGGTCCGCGGCGGAAGTCGCCGCCGTGGCCGTGTGCATGTGTGGAGAATTATAGAGCGGCGGCAGAGAACCGAGAAGATTTATTTCGCCGCCGCAGCCGGCGGACCGAATAGCAATTGCAATGGAAGCCGAAAACCCGGAAGCAGAGATTCGTCTGTGAGCTCGCTACCGTCAGGTAAGACTTTCACGTCCGTCGGTGACGCGTAAACGTACACTAGCCGCTGTGAAGGATAAACGACCCAGACACGTTCGACGCCCGCCCGAAAATATTCCTCGACTTTATCAAGTATCTCGCGCGCCGTATTCGACGAGCTAACCACTTCCACGGCAAGATTCGGAACGACGTCCCAAGCCTCCGTATCTTCGATCGGCTTTGCCAGTGGCCAACGGGCGTAAGAAACGAAGGCCAAATCGGGCCGCCTCTTCGTGCCCACTTGTGTCGAGAAATCAAACAGCATTTCTGACACTGCGCGTCCCTGACTTTGCTGTCCGGCAAATGCCTGGAGAAGAAGCGAGGCGATCCACGTGGCGTATGCTCCCATCGGTTCAATCTCCACGATTTCACCGTTGACAACTTCGTACAACGAATCGCCGCCGACGGCGGCTCCGGGCGTGATCGAGGCAGTGGCCATGATAACTTCTCCTTCCAGGAAGCTGCTTTCTATTCTACAAGTAGGCTCTCGCACTTGGTAGGTTGAAGTGTTCGCTCCATGAGACTTTTGGCCAAAACTCCATGCGCGACTGGCTCACCATCCAAATCGTCTTCGGCGCATTGCTCGTGGCATCGTTCACCTGCGTCGGCCTGCTTGCGCTATGGGCAGCGACGTCGCCGCGGCATTGGTTCGTGCGCATCGTGATCGTATTGGGCGCGCTCTCGCCACTGCTGTTGCGGCCGATGTACGAACCGTTTATTACTTTCACGACTCAGTTGGGCGTCATCGCAACCGGCACCTGCATCTATTTGCGACGTGCCGTCCTGTGGGAAATCGCGCGTGGCCGTCGCCGCATCGTGCTTCCTCGCTTCTCGATTCAGTCGCTGCTATCTGCGACTTGCCTCATCGCTATTGCTACTGCTGTCGCGGTCGCGGCAACCAAGCGTCTAGGCAGCACTTTTTGGATTACGCCGGCGCCTTTGGGAGTCGTTGCCGGGCTAACTACGCTGCTCGCAGCC
Source organism: Lacipirellulaceae bacterium (assembly GCA_036503915.1). Taxonomy (GTDB): domain Bacteria; phylum Planctomycetota; class Planctomycetia; order Pirellulales; family Lacipirellulaceae; genus JABDGM01. The sequence goes on from DASXWB010000655.1 coordinate 2,444, forward strand.
TGGCTGGCTCGTGTCGACTGGTCATGGAAGACGCTATCGATCCTGCTCATTGTGCTAGTGCCGTTATCGTACGCCTACGAGGAAGCGGACTATTTGCGAGAGTTGGCACCAGTAGTCAATTTTTGGCCACATCGCTGGCCAGGCTCATCGGTCTTTCCAGCAGTCGTCAACTATCTGCGCGCGCTGGCTCACGCAACAAGTGCCGTGGCCCTTCAATATGTGTTTCTCCTGACATGGCGTCGCTGGCTTTCGCCGGTAAGCGGCAGTCATATACCACGCGCGCCACACCGACTGCTGATTGCCGCCACAATGCTCCTGCTTGCCGCGTTCCCCGTGTACATGGTCGCGAAGCTGCAGTTCCCCTCCGCGATCCCGGAAAAAGCATCGTTTTCGGGGGATGATGCCAGGTTTCAGGAATTGCTCGCTCTGGCCACCAGCTTCAAAAGTACGGCGCTCTGGAGGGAACTTTGTGCGGATCCGGTGAACGA
>DASXWB010000656.1:0-6327 GCA_036503915.1 Lacipirellulaceae bacterium
AATCTTGCCAAACACGTCGCCATAAACGTTCACTGTAACGCTGGGCACCGGAATGCCCGCAGTTTCCTCGCCACCGTGGCCCACACCGGTGAACTGCGCGATGATCGCCGCAAGAAACTGCGAGAAGGCCGTTGCCAGGAACCACGTTCCCATTACCGTGCTGACTAGAAAGGCCGGGGTGAGCTTGCTGATCATCGACAGGCCGACCGGAGACAGGCAAAGCTCACCAGTGGTTTGAAAAAGGTATCCGGTGAACAACCACGCGAGCGCGACCATGCCACGATCATCGGCAGTTTGCGCGCCGTACCAGAATGCGCCGAATCCCAGGCCGAGTTGCAACAGTCCTAGTCCAAACTTAATCGGCGTGCTCGGCTCGAGTCCGCGTACGCCCAAATATCCCCACAGCGCCGTGAATGCCAACCCCAACACCAGGATGTAAACGGGATTGATCGATTGGAACCAACTCGCGGGAATTTCGTGTTCGCGCTCGGCGACCATCATGCCGACGTTATCCGCTGACACCGTCCAATCAATGGTGAAGTCTGGGTTGTCCGGATTGGCGTCACGCAGCTCGGCAAGCTGATCGATCGTGAACACTCGGCCTTCATTGGAATAGCCGAGCTGTTCCTGCGTAGGCTGAATTGTAATTGTCGACCCGATGTCGGCGTTTTCGATCGAGCGAGTTTGGCCAATGATTCGATTCACGTTGCGATCGGTGAAATTATTGACCGAGCTGCCGGCCTGCTCGAAGAAAGACCAAAAGAGCATCGAGAAGAACGTGAGGATGAACACGACGTACATTCGATGCCGCGGAACGATGTCGAGCTTTTCCGCCTGCAGCCATAAATAAACCAGAGCTATAAGGCCCGACAGGAACAGAATAAGCCCCGCGGGTTTGCTGGTTTCATGAAGTACGACGGCAAGGATATTGCCGATTTTTCCCAGCTCGCGGATGCGTTCAATGGCCGATTCGGGCACTAGTGTGACTGCTACGCCGCGGTTGAACGGCGCGAAGCCGGAAACGAACATCGCCAGCACCGGGATCGCCACCACTGATCCAAGGTAGGCCAGCCATTCCGTCGGTATTCCCGCAACGCGTCGTCGCAAAAGTGCCTCGTCGGGCGGTACACCAGCCCCAGCGGGAAGTCCACCGCGACCCAGTGCAATCCAGGCTATCACGGCGGCGATCAGCAGAGAGACCGCCACGAAATAGTTGATGGACCATGAATAAATATTGTCCGGGCCATACATAACCAATCCATAGGCGGCTGCAATCGCCGTGGCCATGATTACGGAACGCAGCAATAGCCGCGAGAAGTCTGATTCCGCAGGTCGTCTGCTCCCCAGGCCTCGCAATGCAATCACAGCGGCCACAATCAGGCAGCCCAAAACACCCAAACTTAAAATTTCTAGATTCTCCTGCAGCGAGGCGTTGGGATTGATGATTCCCGGCACATCGAGGATCACGATTGCGGCGAGGATGGCCACGACCGCCATCGTGATCTGACTTAAGATCGACGGAGCCACGAACACGGCCAGCCCGGTGAGCATCCCGATCGTGGCCAGTCCAAAGCCACGATGCCAGCCATAGGTTTCGCCGATATAGCCGCAAAGGAGCGGCGACATCGCGGCACCCAGGTTGACACCCATATAGAAGATCGTGAAGCCGGCGTCGCGCTTCGGACTGCTTTGACGATAAAGCGAACCGACCATCGTCGAGATATTGGGCTTGAAGAAACCATTGCCTGCGATGAGCAGAGCAAGTGCCGAGAAAAAGGCGATCTCCTTTTCAATCGTCATCACCAAATGGCCCGCGGCCATAAGGGCTCCGCCCAGAACCACAGCGCGGCGTGGCCCCAAGAGACGATCGGCGATCATGCCGCCGAAAAACGGCGTCATATACACCAGTGCCGTGTAGGCGCCATAGACCGCGTACGCATCGCTGTCGCCATAGCCCAGGAACCCCTTCAGCATGTAGAACAAGAGCAGCGCCCGCATGCCGTAGTACGAGAACCGCTCCCACATCTCGGCGAAGAATAGCGTGTACAGGCCGACGGGGTGGCCGAACAACTTTTCCTGCTGAACGGTCGATTCCTGGTTTGCCATGGATCTTCCTGAATTCAAAGAGCCGATGAGGTTGGCGCGCGTTCGTCGGAGGTCGCCGGCGCCGTTGAGCTCGGAAGCTGCCATTCCGGAAGCGCGGGTCCGACCGCGTCGCGGTTCCACTTGATCCCCAGCGCAAGCACGCTCAATAGCAAGAGCGCCACGGGGACCAACCACGGCGCGTGGCGCCGCCACCACGTCGGCCGCGGTACCCAATCGGTCCAGTATGCCGGGAGCGCCACTTGCGGCGGCGTGATGCCAAGTTGCTCGATGCAGCCGATCAGAGCCGCCGCCAGCTCGGTTGGGTCGGCGAAGCGATCCTCGGGCCGCTTGGCCAGCATCTTGTCAAGCACGGTGGCCAGCGTATCGGGCACTTCCGGCCGCAGCTCGCGCACATCCGGTGGCGATTCCGTCTGGTGCTGCAGCAACTTCTGCAGGACCGGCACGTCGGAGAATGGCGCCCGCCCGGTGAGCATGAAGAACAGCGTGCAGCCGAGCGAATAGATATCGCTCCGCATGTCGGCGGCGCGCGGATCGCGGGCCTGCTCTGGCGAAATGTAATCGAACGTCCCCAGCGTGACGCCCGCGGCCGTTTCCTCCGGCTCGCCCCCGTCGACATATTCCAGCCGCGCAAGGCCCATGTCCACCAGTTTTGCCAAGCCGTCATTTGTAACGAGTATGTTCGAGGGCTTGATGTCGCGATGCACAACCTCGCGCTCCCAGGCATGCGTCAGCGCGTTGGCCACTTGCAGCGTGTAATTGAGCGCATCGGCCACCGGCAGCGGCCCGCCTGCGTGCACCAGGTCGCGCACATTCGTGCCGTCGATGTATTCGAACACGATGTAGCGAATGCCATCGTCTTCGCCGACGTAATGCACGCGGGCAATATTCGGATGATCGAGCCGCGCGGCCGAACGAGCTTCGGTTTGAAAACGCCGTTGCGAATCGACGTCGCCCAGTTGAGGAACCGAGAGCACCTTCACCGCGACCGTGCGATACAGGCTGGTGTCCCATGCGCGGAACACGGCGCCCATTCCGCCCCCGCCGACAAACTGCTCCAGCACGACATGATCGAGTTGCCGGCCCTCCAGCGCCTGACCCAGCTCGCGCGGGTTGAATGTCTGCCCGGGCGGCTGCAGCAAAATCGGCGGCGATTTGGAGATCACCGTCTGATCGGCGGCGTTCGGGTCCGTGGCCGTGGATGCCTTAGAATCCGTATCGCGGACTCTCGATGACCCGCCGCGAACTACGCCAGCCTGCAGGCTGCTCGAGCCATGTGAATCGTCTTGATGATTGAGGCCGTCGTCGATCATGCGAAGAAAAGAATTGAGATGCGTTCGACGATAGACCCGACCGTTCGGCGCACCGCCGCGAGACTAATGAAACAGCCAGGCCACATCCAATTTGCACTCCGGCGCTGCTGAAGCTGCAATGACATCGCCAGCAGCAAACTGCTGCAAGCTCCGATATTCGGCGCCTGCCGGATCACGATGAACCAGCACAACCTTGCGCGAGACGTCAACCACCCAGTATTCTGGAATGCCGGACGAGGCGTATAAGCGAAGCTTGACGCCAAGATCAAAATTCAGTGAACTCTGCGCAACCTCAACAATCAACGCCGTGTCGCCGGGCGTTGGATGCTCGCGTTGGTAATCATCGACGCGACGCTGAACAATTGCGATATCCGGTTCAGGCTCGGAATGATCGCCGGCCACAACGGGCAACTGAATGCGGCAATTGAGCGACTCGGGCAGCTGCTTAACGAAAAGTGCCATTAGCCGGCTTATTAGCCCTCCCTGCGGCGGCCCAATCGGCGACATCATGTAGATTTCTCCGTCGATTAATTCGAATCGACCATCGCGCGGAAGGACTCCTATGTCGAACAGCTGATGGTACAACCCGCGCTTAAAGCGGAGCCGTCCTTCCGCAGTTGGCGGAAGTAAATTCGGCCCAAGCTCGCCCGTTTGAACCGGTTCTGTGATAACTGCGCTTGCCATACCCGTATTATAGGCGGCATGCGTATTGGCCGAAAGATTGCTCAGCTGCTAGCCCATGTGCTTCACCACCGCCTCGCCGAATTCGCTGCATTTCACCTCTCGCGCATCCGGCATCATGCGCGCGAAATCGTAGGTGACGGTCTTGGCGGCGATCGCGCCTTCCATGCCGCGGATGATAAGGTCGGCCGCTTCGTTCCATTTCAGATGCCGGAGCATCATTTCGCCGGAGAGAATCACCGAGCCGGGATTCACCTTGTCCTGGCCGGCGTATTTCGGCGCCGTGCCATGCGTGGCTTCGAAGATGGCGTGGCCGGTGACGTAGTTGATGTTCGCGCCCGGGGCGATGCCGATGCCGCCCACGCAGGCGGCCAGCGCGTCCGAAATGTAATCGCCGTTGAGATTCGGTGTCGCGACGACCTCGTATTCGGCTGGCCGCGTGAGTATCTGCTGCAAGAACGCGTCGGCGATCACGTCTTTGATCACCAGGCCGCCGCCGGGCTTGCCTTCGGGAATCTGGCACCACGGGCCGCCGTCGATTTCCTGCGCCCCATAAAACTGCTTGGCAACTTTATAACCCCAATCACGAAAGCCGCCTTCCGTGAACTTCATGATGTTGCCCTTGTGCACGAGCGTCACGCTTTTGCGCTGGTTCTGGATCGCGTAGCCGATCGCGCTGTGCACGAGCCGCTCGGTGCCAAGGTAACTTATTGGCTTGACGCCAATGCCGACTTCGACGGGCAGATCACGAGCAGGCCCGCCGATGGCTTCGAGCTGCTTTTGCCACGCGTCGACTTTCTCCTTGGTGCCGAAGCGCACTTTGCCGGCTTCCTTCGGAAACTCGCGCGCGAGGAAATCCAGAACCTTTTGCGACTCGGGCGTACCGCCGGCGTATTCGATGCCCGCGTAAATGTCCTCGGTGTTCTCGCGGAAGATGACCATGTCCACGAGCTCAGGCTGGCGCACGGGGGTGGGGACGCCCCGAAAGTAGCGCACCGGGCGCAGACACACGAATAGATCCAAAAGCTGGCGCAGCGCGACATTCAGCGAGCGAATTCCACCGCCGACCGGCGTGGTGAGCGGACCCTTGATGCCCACGCGGAACTCGCGAAACGCATCCAGCGTTTCATCCGGCAGCCAGTTGCCCGACTTATCGAACGACTTCTGGCCGGCGAGCACCTCGCGCCAGGCGATTTGCCGCTTGCCGCCGTAGGCTTTTTCCACGGCCGCATCGAACACTCGCCGGCTGGCTCGCCAAATATCCGGCCCCGTGCCGTCGCCTTCGATAAATGGAATGACCGGCCGGTCAGGCACCGAAAGCCGGCCGCCCTGCATTTGGATCGCTTCACCTGCAATGTCGCTCGCCATCCGCGATAACTCCTACAACGAAATCTGTTTGTCTCACGCAGAGGCGCAGTGGTCGGAGCCGGACGAGACAATGTCTCTGTGTCCTGGAGCGCCACTGCGTGAGCACTCTTCTGCATTACTGGAATTGCCGTGAATATAGCGGATCAGAAAGGCCTCAAGCAAATTGGCTCCCGTCCTTTATGAATTGGTTGCTTAGGGCACTCTGCCGTCGCATAATGCTGTTCTGGCGTGCTTCAGGCCGCCATACGACCTTGTTGTGACTCAGACTTTTTGGGAGGCTTCGAGCTATGGCTGGTTCCTTTGATCGTCGTGCGTTTTTGAAGTCGGCGGCTGCAACGGGCGCCGCAATTGGCTTGGGCACGGCACCGAAGACGTCGCTGTTGGCCGCCGAGGAAGGAAAGCCCTTGTTCGAAATCTCACTGGCCGAATGGTCGCTGCATCGAACGATCAACGACGGTAAGCTCGACAACCTCGATTTTCCGGCACTCGCGAAAAATGAGTTCGGCATCGCGGCCGTCGAATACGTGAACCAGTTCTTCAAGGACAAAGCCAAGGATGCGGCTTATCTGGCCGAACTTGACAAGCGTGCCAAAGACAACGGCGTTACCAACGTCCTGATCATGATCGACGGCGAAGGCTCGCTGGGCGACCCTGACGACGACAAGCGCACTGAAGCGGTCGAGAACCATTACAAATGGGTCGAAGCGGCCAAAACCTTGGGCTGCCATTCGATTCGCGTCAACGCCCACTCCGAGGGTTCATACGATGAGCAAATGAAACTCGCAGCCGACGGCCTTTCGCGGCTCAATAAATTCGGAGCCGAACACGGCATCGGCGTCATTGTCGAGAACCATGGCGGCCT
>DASXWB010000657.1:0-9070 GCA_036503915.1 Lacipirellulaceae bacterium
CGGCATTGAAATGATAAACGGGTCCGGCCATGGCCGTGCGCCCGCCGGTGCCTAACTCGGGGAATTGCGTGCTTGTCGCATAGGGATACCAAATAAGCGCGGGGTTCGCCGGCGGCAAATTCATCGGACCTGTATTGTTGGGCGAATTGTTGACTGGCGCCGCCGGATTGAATAACGCGCCCGAGATTCCGGTGTCGAAGTCGAAGTCGCGGTAGGGTTTGTTGTCGGCAATGATGTACGGCCAGCCGAAATTGCCTGCCTGGCGCGCCTGGTTGATTTCGTCGTAACCGCGCGGACCGCGCGTGGCGCTGTCATTACCGGCGTCGGGCCCCACCTCGCCCCAATACAGCCAGCCCGTTTCCGCATCGATCGAAATCCGGAACGGATTGCGATTGCCCATCACGTAGATTTCAGGACGGCCGGCCGAACCGTCGGCGGGAAAGAGATTGCCGGCCGGAATTGAGTACGTTCCATCCAGCTGGGGTTTGATCCGCAGAATTTTTCCGCGCAGGTCGTTCATGTTGCCGGCGCTTCGCTGCGCGTCATACTTGAAACGCCCCGGGCGTTCGTCGATCGGGTTGAAACCGCTCGATTCAAACGGGTTGGTGTTGTCGCCCGTGGAGAGGTACAGCTCGCCTTCAGGGCCAAACGCCAGCGATCCGGCCTCATGGTTGACGCCCCCGCGGTCGGCGTGAAACGTAAGCAGGATTCTTTCGGAAGCCAAATTGAGCTGATTGCCCACAAGCGTGAACCGCGAAAGACGCTGGTTGGACGTGGCGCCCGCGGGCGACCAGTAAAGGTAGACCCACTGGTTTGTCTCAAAGTCGGGATCCAGCGCAATGCCCAGCAAGCCATGTTCGTCACCGGAGTAAGTGTTCAATTGGGCCGCAACGCTGGTTAAGCCTGTGACCGGATTGAAAACCTTCACGGCGCCGCCGCGTTCGACGAAAAACACCCGGCCATCGGGCGCGACATCCAAACTCATCGGGCTATTGAGCGACGTGGCAAGATCGACCTTTTGCCAATTGGCGTCAATCGTCGCTCCCAGATCGGCCTCCGCCTGGCCCGCGGCGAACAGAATGCCGCCCAACAAATGCTGCTGGAAAAGCGGCTCCAAGTACGTGCCTTCCGTATGTCCCAAGCCGGTGTACCACGAGCGGCCGCCGTCGAAGTAGTGATACCAGCTGATCGGATGATCGAAACCCTGCGCGCCCGTTCCCGGCGAGTAGGTCGACTCGTCGAGCGTCATCAGCACGTGCACGTCGCCGCGCGGGTTCAGCGAGTAGTTGTACCACTCGTCGGTGCGGACCCAGCGCTCGGGCAGGTGGGCCGTTGAAATGTGAGCATGATCGGCCACTTCGATGGTCGCTTGTTGAATTGCGGGATGACTCGCGAAATACGCTCCCAGCAAATCGCCGTACCAAGCCCAGCCGTACTCGGTGTCGGCGGCCGAGTGCACGCCGACAAATCCGCCGCCGGCGCGAATGTAGTTTTCAAAAACCGCCTGCTGCGTGGCATTTAGCACGTCGCCGGTTGTGTTGAGGAACACGATGGCTTCGAAGGGCGCCAAGTTGGCCGCGATGAAAGAGCCGGCATTTTCCGTGTAAACGACTGAAAAATCGTTCGCCGCGCCGAGCGCCTGAATTGCCGCCAGGCCTTCATCGATTGATGAGTGCCGAAAGCCGGTCGTTCTGCCGAACACCAGCACATCGAACGCGGCCAGCATTTGCCGCGGCTCCAACGTTTCGATTGCGAGCCGCCGGCTGTTGCTTCGAGCGCAACGCCAATGTCCGTTCGATGGATGGAAGAATCCGCCGAGCCCTGAGCGCCGCGCCATGCTTCACCGTCCTCTCTCTCCAGGCAGTCAAATTCAAGTATGACGCCTCTCGTGAAAACGTGCAAAGCAGCGCGACATCTTGAACATTAGGCCGGCGAGCGTGCCGTAGACGTGCGCTATGGAGTCACATCCGTTTGAAACTGTCACTGGCCGTCCGGCTCGTCATCGGCTCCACTCTCGCCTTCTGAGGTGACGACGGTTGTCTCCGGCCGTTTTTCGCGAAAGGCGGCGGCGCCCGCCGGCGTCACCGCCGTGTCATACGCCATTAGCGCTTCGAGCTGTTCGTGACCGGACAGGTGCTCGAGTCCTGCATCGGTGATTTTCGTCCCATTGAGATGAAGCTGCTTGAGCTGTTTAAGATTCTGGAGATGAACGAGGCCCTCATCGGATACGTTGCAGTCGTTGAGGGTCAATTTTTCCAGCTTCACGAGGCCCGCAACGTGAGCCAATCCTTTGTCGGTGATCTTCGTATTGGCAAGTGCCAGCACCTTCAGTTCTGTAAGACCAGCCAGATGGGCCAGGTCATCATCACCGGTATTTGGGCCGTTGAAGTTGAGCGTCTCGACGTCGGGCAGAGCCTTGACGTGGACAATCGCGCCGGGAACGTCTTGCACGTTAGTGAAGTCGACATAGGTGACCTTTCCGTCGTCTTCAGAACTCTTAATTTTCGCGCCCGCGGCTTCAAGTTTTGTTACCGCGTCGGCCTGCGCCGCCGGCAGTTTCGAGCCGCAGCCGGATGCCGTCAGCAAAAAAGCTGACGTGAAAAACAAACAAGCGGCGATCAATGCTTTGCTTCGTGAATCCATCATTTTTCACCAACCCGTGGGAAAATTTTTGCATCACGAAAACACGATAGGGCGAAAGCGCGAAACAGCAGAGACTATCGCAGTTCTCGTCGCTTCGTATTTTCGTGCTTTCGCGCTTTCGCGTTTCATGAATTGATTGACGCTCGCCACTCCGCTCTGCGTCAGGTCGGTTCATTCCGGCAACCGGCCGGTCTCCACCGGCGGCAACGGGCCGGTCAATGCTTCCAGGAAAGCCACCAGGTCCCGCTTTTCATCACGTGTTAAATTCAATGGCCGGATACTACGATCCAGGTCCTCATGCCGGTAGCCGCCGCGGTCAAACCAGGCGATTACTTCACGCAGGTTGCTTAGTTGGCCATTGTGCATGTAAGGCGACGTATTGGCTACGTTTCGCAGCGTCGGCGTCTTAAATGCGCCCCAGTCCTCTTCGCGACGCGTATGCTTGAAATGACCCGGCTCTGGGTCCGCGTCCTGCATCCCGATGCCCACATTGTGAAATTTTTCATCCGTCAAATTGGGGCCGGAATGACAGGTCGCGCAGCGCGTGCGCTCACTGAAGAACAGCGCTTCGCCGCGAATCGCTGATTCCGACATCGGGTGCTCACGCGCGCCTTCTTGCAGCGCAACGACCATTTGACGCTCCTCCTCGGAAAGAGTTCCCGGCTCGCGGTTTTCGTACTGGGCCAGCAGCCGTCGATAATCCCATGGGGAAGGCCCTGTGATGAGCGCCCGCTGAAAGCTTGCCAGCGCCGCGGCAACTGCGTCGAAATCCAGCTTTCCGAAGATCGCCTCGAATTGAACCCGATAACCCTCGATCGCCGCCAGGCGGCTCGTGCAATCCTCCAGCGTCATGCCCATCTCGAAAGGATTCGTGGCCGGGCCTTTGATCTGCTGTTCCAGCGATTCGTCGCGCCCGTCCCATGATTGGCGCGTGCTGAAAAGCCGGTTGAACGTGACCGGCGGGTTAAATATGACAAGCGGCTGCGGCATGATGCCGTGAATTGAATAGTCCTGTTCGGGCCGATGGCACGCGGCGCAGGCCGTGTCACTCACTTTGGACAAGCGCGTCTCAAAGAACAGCTGCCGGCCCAATTCGATCTTCGCCGGCGTCAGCGGATTGTCGGGCGGCACCCAGACCAGGTCCGCAGCGTCGGCAAACCAGAACGGTAATGTGATTTCCAGAGGCTCGTGCACCTCAGGCTGCGATAGCCAATCGCGAATCTCCTCGTCCGCGAGCGGCCCCTCGCCTGGTATGCCCGCGGTCAAGTGCGGTGACCCGAGAATGATCTTGCCGCCATCTCGCCATTCCGGAGCCGCTCGTCGCGTGGCCGAAATGGTGCCCGAAGCGGATCGATCGCAGCCCGCCGCAAACGCCACGAGCCAGAGTATCGAGAAGAGGCCGGCAGCCCGCCGTAGAGCGTTCGAATTCATGGCCTCTCGACGACGAAATCGAAGTGGTTCTCGCCGTCCTCCGTGACGGTCGCCTTGAGTGGGGTATCGGCCACCAACGACGTTCCGCCGGGATAGCCCTTCATGACATTGACCTTCACGACGTAATCGCCGGGCCTCGCGCCATCGCCTGGATTAATTGTTGTAAGAGAGAAAGTTCCATCGGGCTGAATCGTTCCGGACGCTCCCTTGGTATCAGGTGCCGCGGAGGCGGGCTGGAAGGTGATGCTGGCAATGTCGCCTGTGGGCACGGTGCCATCGGAATACTTCACTGTGCCGGTGACCGGGACATACGTGGGACCACGATCGCAACCGGCGAGCGTGATCATAATCAACAAAACACAACACAAATGACGCACGATGCGATCTCCGATAAAAGACAATGAAACCGCCGCTCCGCAGTGGCACTAAAGAGAATGACGAATTGCAAATGACAAATGTCCCAATCCGACCGTGCCGCTTCGGCATTCTGTCGTTTATCATTCAGCCAGTCGCTGTATCACACGCATCGGTTTGGCTCGCCGCCTAGAACTCCACAGGCACACCGTCCTGGCTGCTGATCAGGCGGTCCCACACGGCGACGGCACCTTTGACGTTACCGATTTCGTACGCACCAAATTCGCCACTGGTATTGATGCTGTCGTCAATCCAGCGCACGGCGCCGTCGCACATCACGACATGCACGCCGCCTGGCGCATGCCGGCTGCGCGGGCAGGCTTGATAACTGGGGCAGGGCTGCCAGCAGGACATCCGTTCCTGCTGCAATACGGAATTCCCATCAGCCACATTCAAGCCGCCGAAACTAGCGATCAGCTTGTCGCAGCCGAGAATATCGTCCGAGCGAGGGTTGGCCGTGTTGGGCCCATTGCAGTCGCCGCTCCATCCATGCCAGGTCAGGTTGCTCGACCCCGAATGGCCCAACGCCCACACGCCGCGGCGGTCGATCTCGCTCAAGCCGATGCGGATTTCCGCAGCCAGAATCGTGTGCGTTGTGCCGTCGAGGATTTGGGCGATCTTCAGACTCTTGTTGACTCTCAACACGCCGATCTTGCGCGGATCTTTGGTTATCACAACGTCCGTCCTTTCATTGTCGCCGTTGCAGGCATAGTTGCCGCGGGCCCAATTGTCGCCTTCAGTCGCGTCGTGGCCAACGAACGGAACATCCGCGCCTTGGTCCTCGGGGCACAACAGCGTGGGAATTCGCGTTCCACGCGGGATGCGATTTACTGCACTCGAAACGTATACCGGTGGAGTAATTTTCAGATCCCATGTATCCGGATGAAACGAGTCGTAAATCGCTTGCTCCTCGATGTACGGCAAGATGTACATGATCCAGTTTGGCCGATGATTGACATTGGTCGGCGCCGAGGTGGGCCGGGCCGGATTGTTGCCCGGGTGCGGGTGTTGCATGCCGGGTGGAAATATTCCCTTCGTGGTGTGATAGTTGTGCAGCGCCAAGCCAATTTGCTTGATTTGGCTCTGGCATTGTGTGCGCCGCGCCGCCGCGCGGGCCGCCTGAATCGCCGGCAGAAGCAGCGCCACGAGAATTCCAATGATCGCAATCACAACCAATAGTTCGACAAGCGTAAACCCTCGGCGCCCGTGCTTGCTCACTGTCCTGAGCGTGCCGCGGGACAACTCGACAAGCGTAAACGCGCGATGAAGCTTTCTCATCCTTCCACCTCAGTTAGAAAAGGAACGAATGATTCAATGGCGCCGCTGGAGCGTAGGTCGGCACCACGTGAACAGACGTTCAAAACCACGCAACAACGAGTAGGAAAGGTCAACACGTGCAATCGCCCCTGCACGCTCGTAAACCTTCAGTAACGTCTGAGCGATTCCTATGAAATCGCGTCAGAAGAACAGTACTTTTGCATCACGAAGGACAAGCCGCCAATGCGACCCCTGCCCAACTCCCAACGCAGACAAGCGGGCGGAAGGCGCCGCCCAAAACCTCCAGCGATAGTTTATCCGTTGCCCAGAATTAATACAATTGTTTTCGCGCGAATCTTCAAGGCGTGAATTCGGCGAGTTAAAGCCCCTTAATTTTCGGATCTGCTGCGTTCCGCCCCGGGTCGTGGAAGAGGACGGTGTTAAATATCTATGTCTCTTTGGAACACATTTCTGCCGACTTGGAGGTATTGGGCGTTCTTTGAGAAGTTTTAAGGGTTTTCCTGGCCCTCAGGACGATGTTAAAAAGCTACGGAGAAAAATCGCAAAAAAGTGCTTGAAATTTGGGGGTGGCGGAGTTAGGCTTGGCCCCTGGGTGGGAGAAGCTTTTCATTCGTCCGCATTGCATCGGGTTGGGTTGCGGGCGCCCCCCTTTGCTTCATAAGGGGCGCCAAACATCGGAAGAGATCAGGCTGCGTCGGATTATTGTCTGATACTTTGGCCGTGGAGTTTCGTAACTGACGTTACAGCGGAAGTGGCATGTTGCAAACACAATCGCGCTTGGCAAAGCGTTTGATTGTGTTGCTCCCTGTTATTGTTATTGCGCACTGAACTACATCGTTGGGGAGGTTCGAGCTCATGATTTTGAGGCATCTGTGTCGCTTCGCTACTGCATTAACAATTGTTGCTGTGCTGATAATGTCCCAGGCGCATGCCGCCTGGAACGTCACTACTTATTGGAATGGAAATCCGCCCCCAGAGATTACGAGTATGGCGATTGCGGACCAGTATTTTGATGGCACCTACCCCACGCGGTTCGACGCCACAAGCACCGTGCCCACAGTGAATTTGTGGGAGAGCGGCGGACTTGGCCAGTTCGGGGATCCGCAATCGGCGTTCCCGGGAATGGATCAGAATGCGGGCATGAACGATACAAACGACTTCGGGGCCCGCGTCACGGGCACGCTCAGGGTGGACCCCGCCACACCTGCCGGCGCCGTCTTTCACTTCTTCACCGATAGCGACGACGGCAATCGGTTCCGCCTGGATATCAATCAAAACGGCACGTTTGAAGACGCGACCGAGTCGATCGTGCCGGACGGCGGCCTGCAAGGGGCCGGGAATCCGGGCGACCCTTCGACGACGGAACAGTCGACAACTCTTTTCCCGGCTGGTATCCCACTGGCGCCGGGCGATTACAAATTCGAGATCAGCATGTTTGAGCGGGGCGGCGGGGCCAGTATTGACGCCGGTTACCGCGCAGGCACCAGTCCCGCGGCCCGCGTCATCGGCGACAACAGTGGCTTCCTCGACCTGGTTGACACGGCCACGGTGCGCACTGTGGGCCGCTTCGCCGCCACGCTGCCGAACTTCGCGGCGGCCGATGCACTCCGCGCCGGCCCACAGGCGCCTGGCTTTCCGGCGACTGAAGTGCGCGAAGTATTCAACATCGTCAACAGCGGCGGCGATGGCGATTTCCCCGGCGGCCAAGACACGCCTGGCCTCGCTGGCGCGCCTGACGACGATATTTTCATGACCGTGGGCTCAGGATTGCTCGTCGTTCCCGCGGGCGGCATCACCAACGCATATTTCCGCTCGAACACGGACGATGGTGGCCGGCTCCTAATCGACCGCAATCAAGACGGCGACTTGTCGGATCCAGAAGACATCGTCCTGCTGCAGGACCGGCCGCAGGGGCCGTTTAATACGACCTCCGGTGACTTGGCAGCTGTTACGGGCACAATCGATCAACCTGGCCCGGTCACCCTCGCCGAGGGGCTTTACGAGATTGAGTACAGCTTCTTTGAGTGGGGTGGCGGTGCCGAAGGCGAGGTGTCCGTTAGCCTGACCGGACCGACGGGACCTTTCTTCCTGTTGGGCGATGACGCCGCGGTGGGCCAGGGTTTAAGCCTGGATGTTGTCATTCCCGAGCCGGCCTCGTTCGTTCTCGTCGGGCTGGCGCTTGTCGGTCTGGCAGGCCTTGCAAGGAGACGAAAGTAAAGTTACGTCGAAAATGGGGCACATCGTATCGATCCATTAGCCTGATTTGCAAACAATGCCAATGTAGTACTCGAGATTGCTGCCGCTGTTGTAGCCTCGTGCAGGCGCGATTGGCAATCGTCGGACTATTATCAACCCCAGATGCTCGGTGCACCGCAAGCGGCGCTGCACCGGCATCTTTTTTCGTTAAGGAGATGCAAGAATGTTGCGGAGATTTATGGGCCGCTGGACGGCCGCATTTGCTGGGGGGAGTTTAAAAAAAATCGCCGCTGCGGCGGCGCTAGGACTGGCCGCCTTCGGCACTGCCGATCAGGCTGCCGCTGCGACAACTTTCACCGGCCAGTTCGGGGACGGCGGCACGTGGAACGTCTATGAGCTGATCAACAACCCGTTCACATGGGAGGAAGCCTGGAAGTTGGCCCCGACCCGGTCGAATCCCATCACCGGCAACGCCGCAGTGGGCCATCTGGTGACGCTTACAGATTTGGCCGAGAACAACTTCGTGCACTCGACCGCCGGCGGCGGAGATTTGTGGATCGGCTTGACCGACCGTGTGGGCATCAGCACTGCGATGGAATCGTTCAACGAGTTCGACCCGCGGAATGGGGGCTGGGCCTGGGTCACCGGCGAACCTTACACCTTCGCCGACCCGGACTTTCCCGGCATCATGGGGTATTGGGGCGACTTGGAACCGAACGACGCCGGTAGGCCCGCCAGCGGCGAGGACGCCGCCCACATTCGGGGCGACGGCCGGTGGAACGACCATCAAAGCGGCTTCGACCTCGATGAGCCGGTGGCGCACGCTGATAACACACCGGAAGGCCAGCAAACCTTTAGATTTGTCATTGAATGGGATACGGAGCTGGCTTCGCAGCCGGCGGGCTTTCCAATGACCCGTCCCGATCCGACTCCACCGCCGCTGCCGCCGATCCCGCGCGTCTTCCCAACGCCCTTGGCGCGACTGCCAGGTCCCGACGGAACGGCCAGCGCGTGGGGAGGCATGGACGTTCTCCATGGGGCCGGCGTCGGCACGATCAACGAGACGATCACCAGGGTTGTGGCGGGCGAAGGCACACGCGTTGAAGGG
>DASXWB010000658.1:0-7586 GCA_036503915.1 Lacipirellulaceae bacterium
AAGGCGGCCGGACCGGCACCCACTTCTGAGGAGCTCTAACAAAACCGTCGGGGACGTCCCGATTTTGCGGAATCTTCGGAGCAAAATGGGACGGGCACCATCCGCCGCCGATGGTCCCCCTCTCCGAAACGGTTTTGTTAGAGTTCCTCACCCAGTGTGCTAATGTACACGTCACGTTGTGAAGCTGTCAGCCGTTAGCCCTCAGCTGTTAGCCAAACAGAAGCGTCTGTTCATCCAACGGCCTGCGCTACCGCTGCGCGCCCACTGGCGCATTGGCACCCTATGGAAGAATCGCATCAGATGTCCAAAAGTATGTGGGGGGAGTTTTGGACATCTGACTCACGTAAGCGCGTTTTCCCGAAACTTGCACAGCAAAATGTGCTTGACTTCCTTACCGCCCGTTAAACAAACCCGCTCAAACATAGTGGGGGGAGTTTTGGACATCTGACCGGTTCACGCGAGAAAACCGGCGTCTGGCTAAAAGCTGATGGCTGAGAGCTGAAAAGCTGATCGATGATGGCCCAACGAGTTTCGCCCCACGTGGAAGCAATTTTGCCCCACCCCCGGGGCGAAATTCAGTCCGTTTCGCCCGACCACCACGTCCGAACTAAAAGCCAGCAAACAATTTCCAGCGAGAGCCTGGGGCGAAATTGCCCGAATTTCGCCCCACCAAAAAAAGAAAAAATAAAAGTGGGGCGAAAATCAGGCACTGGCCGCGCCGGGTGCCACTGGCTCTGCCAGTGCTTTTGATGCCAGGGCCTTGCGGATGCTCGCATTAGTCCAACATTCCAGCATGTTGAGTTCCAGTACTAGCTGATGTTTGCTCAACCCTATCGCGTCGCAATCCCTGGTAATTGGTGTGGCACTGGCGAAGCCAGTGGCACCCGGCGAGTTTCGGATAGGCCCTAAACCCTCAACTCTTGACTAACTTCAAACGCGAAATTGTTCACGTAACCGCGCGGCAGATGCTGCGATTGCGGATCGATTCGCTGATGCACGGCTGGATCGAAATCAACAATCGCACGCCGGCGTCCATCGTGAAAGAACGTGCCTTGATAACCAAGCGACTCGAGAAAGTTGAAGACGGCCCGAACATCGCCGTCCGGCCGGTGCCGCGCTTCGCATTCGATGAGCAAGCGAGGCCGGTAGCGTTCCAGAGTTTGCCGCCCGCCGGAGAGCACAGCCGATTCATGGCCCTCGACGTCGATCTTCAAGAAGTCCGGCCCGCGCGGCTGCTCGGCGAAGAATGCATCGAGCGTCGTCACGTCGACGACGGGCGGGGAGCACGGAGCAGAGAGCAGGGAGTCAGACAACATGCGTTTAACTCCACCCTCCACGCTCCATGCTCTTTGCTCCAGCGTTGCGCCGTGCGTCTTGCCGTTTCCCGACGGAACGTGCAGGGGCAATTGGCCAATCCGGTCGGACAACGCTTTCGGCACGAGCACGACGTTGTCGTACGTCATTACGTGAAACAGATCGTGAAGATAGGCGACTTGCCGCGGTTGCGGCTCGAATGCGAACACGGCGCCGCTCGATCCAACTCGCCGGCGCATCCAGTACGTATAGGCACCCTTGTGGCAGCCGACATCGACCGCCACCTGCCCCCGGCGCAGACTATCGCGCACGAAGCGCAGCTCGGCCGGATCGACGCGGTAGCGATAACGGTAAGCGCGATACAGATAGCGAAGCTTGGTCGACATGGCGGGCAATTGTCCGCCAAATCCACGAAACAATGCAACGCCGATCGCTTCCAGCACAGTGTGCCAAATCAGACTTCTGCTCCGCGCTCCCAGCTCCTAGCTCCCTGCTTCGTCCCCCGCGCGCGACGAGAGCCCGGCCAGGTCGCCGAGGCGACCGACCGGGCTCTGACGCTCCCCCCAATCATGTAATCGAGCTAAGAGCAAGGAGCACGGAGCTTGGAGTAACGACTAAGGATTTTTTACTCCGCTCCCGGCCGGGTACCCGCTGGGTGGCTCGCGGCTTCATAGCTGGCTTGGGCCACCGGTCGCATGGGGGCGATCCGATATGGCTGAGCGTGCTCGTACATCGCCAGTCGATCTTGATACACGTCGCGTTCATCCGCCTCAGCAAGTTCGATCGCCTGGCGGAGGGTTTGAACGGCCGCGGCGAAGTTGCCGGCCGCGGCCTGCGCTGCGGCCAGCGTGTCGAAATTCAGCGCGTCCTTTTTGCCGCTCAGTTGAATCGATTTTTTGGCGCGCTCGATGGCCAGCGCCGGATTGCGAACCGTGCCGTCCGGGCATGTCGCCAGCAACCATGCCGAGCCGCTGTAGGCATACACGGATTGAGGATCCAGCTCGATCGCGTGGTCATACTGAGCGTTGGCATCCACGTAACGACCCATATCCGTGAGCAAGTCGGCCCGGCTGACCACGGCGTAAGAATCGTCAGGAGCAAGCTGCACGGCGGCGTCGTAATGGGCGATTGCCTCGTCGAGCCGTCCGAGCAAATGGCACACGCGTCCGCGCCCGCGATGGGCGACCGCGAGATCGGCGTCCAATTCAATCGCCCGGGCGTAATCTTTGAGCGCCGCATTCAAATCACTGGCGACGACAAACAACGCCCCTCGATTGGCATAGGCTTTGGCAAAATCCGGTTTAATTTGGATCGTGCGATTGAAATCGTCGAAGGCTTTTTCGAACTGGCCGGCTTGCGCCCGCAAGACGCCCCGGTTGTGCACTGCGCGCCAGCAGTTCGAGTCGGCGCGAATCGCGTCTTCGAAGTCGAGCATTGCTTCCCGGACCTGGACGGCGTCGGCCTTGAGTTGACCGCGCCGATTGAGAGCCCAAGCCGCCAGTTCGTTGGCGTAACCTGCAATCTCGGCGCTGGGCTGGCTCGCCAGCGCTCGCCGGCACGATTCGATAATACGCGTATAGTCTTGCTGGCTGCGGGCATCGCGGCTCAGCTCATGGGCCTCGGAAAGAAGCAGCTCGGCACGCGATGGTTGCACTGAAGCTGTTTCCGTTTTTGCGACGGATTGCTGAGATGGCTGCGTCGAAGGCGATTTTGGATCGGTTTGCGGCGGATGTGTCGACCCGCCACGAATGGGTTGAGTGGATTGCGGAATCTTTCCGGCGTGCGGCGAAACGCTTTTGGTGATGCGCAGCTCCGACGTCGGATGCTGGCGTCGCTGCACTCCCTTGGCACGCGCGGATTGGCCTATCATATGTTTCGGCGTTTGATTCGCGCCCGATGCCGCTCCCATGGCCTGGCGGGCTGGTTGATTTGTCGGGCTGAGCCGCGTCTGGTTAGTGGACGGCAGTTGACGCATGCCGCTCGCCGCCGCGGGATCGCCCTTTCGGCCGAACAAATTGGGAAAGCGGAAGTTGCTACGGCCGAAGTTCGCATCAGGCCGATCGGCAGGCGACTGGTTGTCGCGAATCATCGCGGCAGCCGGATGCCCTGGCCCAATACTCCTCGGAATGGGCCGCTGAGTGTTCCAACCGGCTTGTTGCACGGCTGGATCAATGATACGAAGCTTCGTTGCTGGCGAATGTTGTTGCGTGTCGCTTATTTGGTGCGTTTGAGAAGTGGCGACGGGTGTGACGAACCGCAAGCTTCCCGCCGCTGCAGGCGTTGAACCCTCACCATCCACTCCGCGGGCTGACTCCCAACCCTGAGCGGCAGACAAGTTAACCAGCAGCTGACAAATAAAGAGCGGCAGTCCAAAAACGACTGACCGAGAACGGGGTGCGAGACGCATGGCGGATACCCATCCAACATGAGTTGAGTGAGAAGCGTGTGCAGCCAATGTCCATCCCCCCGCAGCAAAGCGTGAGTCCGGTAATCCACTCGCGAGCACATCGCGGCGGCGCTCGAATCAAGCGATTTCGATGCGCCGGGATCGCCGTCCCACTTCGTATGTGGGACTATCGGCTAGGCACATTGGCTAACCTAATCGGAAATAGCCGCAAAGCCGACAAAACCGGCAAAGTCGATGCAGTCTGCCGCTTACATGCTGGCAACGCCGGCGGCGGGCTACTTGCTAGTCGACCTCTCGTGCGACGCTGCGCGCACGGAATTGTCTCCCTGGTTGACGAACGGCTGCCCTTGCTGGTAGAGATTCAGTCGCTGGCGCAGCGTTTCGACGTAGTCAGGCGGCGCCGAGGCGATTGCCTGTTCGGCGATGCGCGCCGCATCCTCGAAATTGCCGGCGCTGGCATGGGCCACCGCCAACGCATCGAGAGCAAAGCAATCGGTTGGCGGCGAAAGCTTGGCCGCTTGCTCCGCTGCGGCGATTGCTTGCTGCGGATCGCGATAGCGAGCATCCGGGCAAGTCGCATGCAGCCACGCCAAGCTGCGATACGCGTCGGCCCAGTTTGGATCGATTGCTATCGCGCGGTGCAAGTCGCTCACTGCCGGCTCGAATTCGCCGCGTTCGGCCGACAAATTACCACGTTGGGTGTAGGTGTCGGCGTCATTCGGCGCCAGTTTGAGAGCACGGTCGAGATCGGCAGCCGCTTCGTCGAAATTGCCGAGTCGCTGCTGCGCGATGCCGCGGGCACGATACAGTTCGGCAGTTTCGGGCAAACCATCAATCGCGCGCGTGTAATCGCGCACTGCTTCATCAAAGCGGCCCAGGGAGCTAAGCAGCTCAGCCCGGTTGCGGTACGCGACCGACAGCCCCGGGTTGAGTTCAAGCACCCGATTGAAATCCCGAAGCGCAGCTTCCGATTCATTCTGCTGCGCCAAGGTGACCGCGCGATTATGAATCGCAAGCGAGCAATTCGGGTCGAGCGAAATGGCGATTTGGAAATTTCGCGAGGCTTCGGCTTGCAATCCCTGCTCGATCTGGATTTCGCCGCAACGGTTGTGAGCCCAGCCAGCCAGCCGGCGCAGCGGGCCGGCCAGTTCCGCGGGCGGGGCCTCTGCCAAAGCACGCTGACACAGCTCGATAATCGCAGACATGTCGTCGATCGACACCGCGTTTTGCGCCAGTTGCTGTGCCTTGGCAAACCAGCCTTCGGGCGATTCGGAATAATCCGAGATCACCAGCGGCAGTGCGCTCCCATTGCCGGTCGCTGTCGTTCCTTCGCGTGATTCGATCAGTTCCTTGCCGGGGCTGGCCGATTGAATTGGTTCGGCTGCTCCAATCGATACTTTGGCTGGAAGTTCAAATGGATCACGGATGGACACATCGCTTGTCGCCACGCGGTCTGCCGGCGGCGCAAGATTAGAATCGGCCGGCGGCGCGACCGATATCGGCTGAGTGAGCGGTTCCGGCGCGAAGCGAATCGTTGAGCCTGACTCGGAGTCGCTGATTGTAACCCTGGCTGACTCCTGCAATGCTTCGTTCGTTGCCATGACACTTTCAAGTGGCAATTGATCCCATGCTGGCCGCGTCGGCTTCGCCGGGTCAAACGTGAGGATTGCGGACTCTGTGCCTGAATCGCGAGAAGGCAGCGTGGGCCGGCGCCAACGGCTCATCGGGCCTGATCGCACGGGCATCTCAATCGGCGGCGCCGCCGACATGTTGACAAAGGGATTCTGATACGTCGTTGGCCGACGGCGCGGCGCTTCCGGCTCCACGGGCGCAGGTTCCTGCGAAGATGCAGGGGCCGCGAAGGGGTTGGGCAGAACTAGCCGCGGCGACGAAACTCGCACCTTTTCGTCGGCGCAAGCCACTTGGGCGGCCCACATCGCGAGGATTGCTATAAGACTTCCGCATCCATGCCTTGCGAGGCCTGACAGCTTCCTTGCCATCGTGCTCGGGCTCCGTGTTGAGTTTTGGTGAATTGGTGTTGGCCGAACCAGGAACCAGTCGCCATGACGACTGACGGCCGCTGGCCCTGCTATTCTTGTGGCCGGGTCATTTTCCAAGGGTCAAGTGCATCGTCGAGTTGGGCCTCTGGCAGTATGTTGCGCTCTCGGCACAGTTGTCGAATCGTTTTGCCGGTTTGAAATGCCTCTTTTGCCAGGGCGGCCGCTTGTTCATAGCCGATTTTTGGCGCCAGCGATGTGACCATCATGAGCGACTGGTCAATGAGTTCGCGGCAGCGGTCGACATTGACTTGCAATCCGTTAAGCAACTTGTCGACCAAGACATTGGCGACGTTCGCCAGCAGCTTCACAGATTCGAGGAAGGCGTCGATCATCACCGGCATGGCGACGTTGAGCTCGAACAGCGAGCCGATGCCGCCCAAACCGGCCGTCGTTACCACGGCGTCGTTGCCGATCACGCGGCAGGCAACCTGTACGGTGGATTCGGCAATCACGGGGTTGACCTTCCCGGGCATGATCGAGGAGCCGGGCTGTATGGCCGGCAGCGAAAGCTCGAAGATGCTGCAGCGCGGGCCGGATCCAAGCAGCCGGATGTCATTGGCGATTTTCGACAGAGACACGGCGATTGTTTTCAGCTCGCCATGAGCTTCAACGAACGAATCCTTTGCGGCCTGCGCTTCGGGATGGTTAGCCGCTTCGGTGAACGCCGCGACCAGTTCATTCGAGAGGGTCGTGCAGACTTTGGCGGCAAATTTGGGATGCGTGTTAATCCCGGTGCCGACAGCCGTGCCGCCGATTGGCATGTTTTCCTGGAGCCGCTTCAGCGCTCGGCCCGCGCGGACGACCGCATATTGAGCTTGCGCCGCATAGCCTGAGAATACCTGTCCCACGCGAATCGGCGTGGCGTCCATCAAATGCGTGCGGCCGATCTTGACGATGTTGTCCCATTCGGTGGCCTTGGCACCGAGATCTGCGTGCAGCCGTTCCAGTGCGGGAATCAATTCGCGCACAATGGCGAGCGTCGCCGCGATATGCATCGCCGTAGGAAACGTGTCGTTCGACGACTGCCCCATATTGACGTGATCGTTGGGATGAACCGCGCCCTCTTTCCCCTTGGCCCCGGTGCCATAACCGAGGCGCTGATTGGCCAGGTTGGCAATCACCTCGTTCGCGTTGGTATTCGTTGAAGTGCCCGACCCGGTTTGATAGATGTCCACCGGGAATTGAGCATCATGCTTGCCGCCGGCCACTTCTTTTGATGCATCGATAATCGCCTTGGCGCGCTTTTCATCGAGCTTGCCCAACTCGAGATTGGCCCGCGCCGCTGCTGCCTTGAGGTGTCCGAACGCGTGGATCATCGCGGCCGGAACCGGCTCATGCGCGATCGGAAAATTGTCTACGGCGCGTGCGGTCGACGCGCCGTAGAGTGCGTCGGCGGGCACTTGCATTTCGCCCATCGTGTCGCGTTCGATGCGAAAGCTGCTCATATCGATATTGGTCTCAACACAAACGAACGGCGCGCCGTGCAAGCGCGCAGTTTCTCGCGCGCCGAACCGCTAGCTTGCGGATTAGTGCGCGGCGATGATACCGATTACCGCCGGGCGGCGGAATGCGAATCGGCACGCCTGTTGCCGGACTTTCCCGCCGCCGCTGTCAACGATAGCGTTTTTCCCGTGCTTGGTTAAGATTTAAGATGGTCGTATTCGCATATTGGCCCCAAATTGACTGGAATGGCTACGATTCTGGATCAAATTGTCGCGGCAAAGCGGACGGAAATTGAGCGGCTTAAAGCAGCGACGCCGGAGGGGGAGCTGCGCGCTAGGCTGCCCAATGCCCCGCCAGTGCGG
>DASXWB010000659.1:0-6509 GCA_036503915.1 Lacipirellulaceae bacterium
ACTTGACAACGCCGTCCGTGATCGAGGCGGCCATTGAATACATCCACATGAACCCGGTCCGACGAGGGCTCGTGAAACGAGCCCTGGATTGGAAGTGGTCGAGTGCAAGCTGGTAGTTGCTCGATCCGCCTCGACAACAACTACCGGGGCTTCCGTTCATTCACGGCTTGCCGATCGGTACGCTAGATGGATGTTGAACGCAGACTGCACTGGCGGAGCCAGTGGCACGCGGCGCGCTGAGTGAACTCGCAGTCGCGCCGAATTCTGGTGATGCACATATGGAACCGCAGTGACCCAGGCGGTTCGCGATCGTTCTTGTGGTTCCCGCGGCCTATCCACCAAGAGCGCGCTCTCTGCTATCACGCGTGCTGACGCGCGAGCGCAATCGCTGGTTGTTTTCACGTGTCGCGTGTTCCACCACGTCAGCTCCCCTGCAATGACACGGATGTCCAGCATGGGCATGCCGATTGCTCAAATGGGGCGGTGCGCCAGACATTTTGACACGTTCTTCCAATAGTAAGCGCCACCAAGCAGGAGAAGAAAATGCTCACGACGGCACAGTCGGTTACATCCGTCGGGCATCGTTCGGCGTTTCCCGAAGGGAATCCGGCGATGCGCCGGATGATCCACGAGCGGCGACGGCGTCAACGCGGCACTAAGACCAATGTGGGGCAGACCGAGCGGATCGTCTCGCTCGCGGCCGGATCGATCCTCGCGCTGCTTGGCCTCGGCCGGCGCGACGCGCTTGGACTGCTCATCGGCGGCGTTGGCGGCGGCCTCCTGTACCGCGGCGCCACGGGCCACTGCCACACGTACCAGGCGCTGGGCATCGACTCCACCGACGGCGAGACTCGCGGCGGAATTCACGTCAGCCAATCGTTCCTCGTTGATAAGTCGCCCGAGGAGTTGTATGCCTACTGGCGCAATTTCGAAAACCTGCCGCAAATCATGTCGCATCTGGAATCGGTCCGTGTATTGGCGGACGGGCGTTCGCACTGGGTGGCCACCGCGCCGGCCATCGTCGGCGGCAAGGTTGAGTGGGACGCCGAAATCACGGCCGACGAGCCCTACTCGCGGATTGAATGGCGTTCGCTGCCGGGCTCGCTTGTCGAGCACCAAGGCTCTGTGCAGTTCGTTCGCGCGCCCGGCGATCGAGGCACCTCGGTGCGCGTCGCGATGGATTACTCGCCGCCCGCCGGCCGGCTCGGGCACTGGGTAGCCAAGCTTTTTGGCGAGGCGCCGGACCAGCAGATTCGCGAGGACCTGCGGAACTTCAAGCGGACAATGGAAATTGGCGAGGCTTTGACAACCGCTGGCCAGCCGCGCGGCAGCTGCTCTGGCTGGGGTTTTCGTCCCATCACGTAAGTGCGAATTGACAATGTTCATTGCATCCTACGCTAACACAATGTTGCTAACAGATTCACATAAACCGCTAGGACGCACAGGACGCCAAGATAAGTGTAAAACTGCCTTCCTTGGCGCTCTTGGCGTGCTTGGCGGTTTCCAAATATTGGAAGGACTTCACGATGAAAGCCCTCGTCTGGTGCGCGCCGTACAAAGTGAAGGTCGAAAATGTGCCGGAGCCAAAAATCATCAATCGGCGCGATGCGATCGTCCGCATTACCTCGACGTGCATCTGCGGTTCCGACCTGCATCTTGTCGACGGCTTCATTCCGTTCATGAAGCCCGGCGACATCTTGGGTCATGAGCCGATAGGCATCGTCGAAGAGCTGGGCCCCGACGTCGACAAGGGACGCGTCAACGTCGGTGATCGCGTCGTCGTTCCGTTTCCGATCGGCTGCGGCAAATGTTTCTACTGCAAGCGCGAGATGTGGAGCTGCTGCGACAACACGAATCCGAAGGCGTACATCGCGGAAACAATGTTCGGACACAGCACGGCCGGCATCATCGGCTACTCGCACCTCACAGGCGGCTACGCGGGCGGGCAGGCGGAATTCCTGCGCGTGCCGCTGGCCGACGTAAATTTGCAAAAAATGCCCGAGGACCTCACGGACCATCAGCTCGTGTTCCTGTCCGACATCTATCCGACAGGATACATGGCCGCCGAGCAGTGCAACATCCAGCCGGACGACACGGTAGCTGTGTGGGGCTGCGGGCCCGTGGGCCAGTTCACCATTCGCAGCGCGATGCTCCTCGGCGCGGCCCAGGTGGTCGCCATCGATGATGAGGAGCGAGTTCCCGAACGGCTAAAAATGGCCCGCGACGCCGGCGCCATCACCATCGATATGCATGATGAATACGTGTACGACCGGCTGCTGGAGCTCACGGGCGGCATCGGTCCCGACGTGTGCATCGACGCGGTCGGCATGGAGGCGCATGGCTACACCACGATGGAGCATATCTATGACAAGCTGAAAACCAACCTCTTCATGGAAACCGAGCGGCCCGCCGCGCTGCGGCAGGCCATCCAGTGCTGCCGCAAAGGGGGCACGGTTTCAATCCCCGGCGTGTACGGCGGGCTGGCCGACAAGATCCCGCTCGGCGCCCTCATGAACAAAGGCCTCACGATTAAGACCGGGCAGACACACGTGCACAAGTACGTGCCGCAGCTGCTCGATTACATCCGCCAGGGGCGGATCGATCCGAGCTTCGTCGTCACGCACCGGCTGCCCCTCAGCGAGGCGCCGCACGCGTACGACATTTTCCGCGCGAAGCAAGACGGCTGCATCAAGGTCGTGCTCGATCCGGCCGCGTAGTGAGACGACGATGATTGAGGGTTAGTTCACGAATCGAACACGCCGACAGCCCCCGGCTCTGCCGGGGGTTTAGTTGCCAGTTGTTGCTGCGGTCCAATGGGTACCTGGGGCAACCGTCCCAGTCGTGCTAGGAATTGTGGGGCGACACCCAGGGCAGTCGTTAAATTCATTTCGAACGTCTAACATCGTCATGTCAACACGAACGGTACGAAAATGGAAATCCAACAACTCGCCCGCAACTTGTTCTCAAAGCCGACGACTTGCGAAAAGCTGCAGCAGTGGATTCCATTCAAGGGCAACTTTAAGAGCACGAGTCGAGACTCCAGTCAGGAATCCAATGTCGGAGCATCGCGGGTCTTAGGATTGGCCAGCATCGGCATCGGCCTGGCCGAGATCGCCGCACCGCGGCAGGTCCAACGGCTCCTGGGCATCGACGACAAAGCGGACCAGCGCGGCACGTTGCGAGTTCTTGGCGTTCGGGAGCTGATGCACGGCGTGAGCTTGCTCGCCGGCCGAGAGCCGCGCAAAGTTCGGGCAGGCGTCTGGTCTCGGGTGGCCGGCGACGCCCTGGACAGCGTGCTGTTGAGTGCAGCCGCCACCAAAACGCGGCGCCCCGCCATGTTCGCCGCCGTCACCGCGATGGTCCTGGCAATCGCCGCGGCCGACGCGCTCTGTGCCATGCGGTCATCCAAGAAAACGTCCTGAAAGGAATCCGCCCTCCCTAACCCTCTCCACCAAGGGGAGGGGACCGAACGATAAGTTTATGCAAAGTCCGGCTCCCTCCCCCTTGCGGGGAGGGCTGGGGACGGGGAGCTGTTGAATAAAAAGAGTGGTCAAAACTCTTAACCAATTCCGGCCCCTATTTTTCGTCTGCCATGCGATCATCGAAGAAAACGTACTGAACGCGCCCTTGTGGCAGCGAAGCTTGGACGAAGTTCACGCGTCAAAAAAAAGCTGCGTCCGCTGCGTCCCCTTATCCTCTCCTCCGGGAATATAACCGCGGCGACCCGTGTTGCGGGCCAGCTCCCCTTAGATCGTCGAGCGGTGCTCCGCCGAGACGCCGGGCAACCTCCTTTTGGGTACATACATTGTCAGCAATTGTGCTAGGACCGCTCGGTCCGCCGGGTTAAGCTGTTGATGCACTGCTGGGATTGAAGTTCGAATGTCGTTTTCACAAAGACAACTCGACGTTTGGACATCCCAGCAATGTTTTCTCTAAGTCGAGTTACGACTTGCTCGCTGTCGCGTTTGGTTTTGGAATTTGCCCAGTCGAGACACCTGAATTTTGATTGACACTTTTTGACTATCGGAGGCACGTGGCATGAAACGGAATCGTTGGATACTGGCCTTTGTGTTGGCAGCTTTGGTCACTGGCAGTGCCTTTGCTCAGGACGCAGAGACCCCGCCGGATTCGCAGGCGACTGTCAACCAGCAAGCCTCCGCTGAACAAGAAGAACAAGACGAGGATCGGACCGCCCCGCGCCGCGGGCGTCGCGGCCGCGGTGGATTCGGCGGCCCCATCGTGCTAGGTCCTGACGACAAGCCGGCCTTCGACGACCCGCCAGCCGGTTTCAACGTGGTCCGTGACGACATCCCCCACGGCAATTTAGAGATGATCGAGTACGACTCAAGGACAGTCGGCACGCGCCGCAAAATGAACGTGTACACGCCGCCCGGTTATTCCGCCGACCAGAAGTACCCCGTCCTTTACCTGCTACACGGCATCGGCGGCGACGAAACTGAGTGGCAACGTTTGTGCAAGCCTGGAGTGATCTTGGATAACCTGATTGCCGAGGGGAAAGCTGTGCCCATGATCATCGTGATGCCGAACGGACGCGCACAGAAAAACGATCGCGCCGAAGGCAACGTTTTCGAATCGGCCCCTGCGTTTGAGAAGTTTGAGGCCGATCTCCTCGAAGACGTGATTCCAGCCATCGAATCCCGTTATTCGGCGTTCGCCGATCGCGAGCACCGCGCTCTGGCCGGACTATCGATGGGCGGCGGGCAAGCGCTCAACTTCGGTTTGGTTAACCTCGATACCTTCGCGTGGGTCGGCGGTTTCTCCTCGGCGCCCAACACGAAACCGTCCGCCGAGTTGGTTCCCGACCCCGCGGCTGTGCGCGAGAAGCTTAAACTCCTTTGGCTGAGCTGCGGCAACCAGGATGGATTGATCCGCATCAGCCAAAGGTTGCACGCCCACCTCAAGGAGCATGACGTTCCGCATGTCTGGCATGTTGACGCGCATGGTCATGATCCCACAGAGTGGAGCAACAACTTGTATCTGTTTGCCCAGCGAATCTTCCAGTGAGCCAGTCGTGGACACTGATTGGCAACGGGCTTTCGATGAGCTACACGCTACCGCATTTCATAGGATATCGTTTTGGCTTATTCATACTTCGCCACAAAGGAACCAGGGGGCTTTGCCGACTTTGACTACTTCCGGGTGAGCGGTCAGGTCTCGACGACTAATTGAGAGAAGCTTAAAGAGAAACTAAAAGGGATGGGAGTAATTTCATTGCCTCGAGCGCCCGAATCAATGATTCCCGTCCTTAATGCTTCCCGTCCCCGTTAATTCTCCCCTTTAATTCTTCCGGGCTCGACAAAAGGGGGCTTAGCCAGACCCCTGGGGAAAAACAGTAGCACGTTCGCTGCGCTCCCTATGCGCCCGCTTGACACCCACAGCCTTATAGGTGTTAGGCGTTGTTGATTACGTGTCGTGAATAAGTGCAACCACACCTACTATTGCAAGAAAGAGTATCGTCGAGCCGATGGCCACGCCGACTGTCTTCGCAGACAGCGGCCGTGAAATGTCATATCCGTGGGTGGCAAAAACGGCAACCAGAGGTATTACGACTACGAGTTGCATGAAACTCATGAAGAACAAACCGGGCCACATTACTAATGCAGCAGCCGCAATTCCCCAAGCAGCGCCGTTCCGATGGTTCTTGATGAGCAAGATAGCGATGGTAAACGCATATGCTACCGCACATACTACCGCGCCGCCCAGGAGTACAGTCTCGCCCATGCCGCCTAACGACCGCAATCACCCGGCCGCGACGAGAAATTGTCCATTTTCAAAACGCCCAACTTCGCGGCTTGGGTGCATTGCTTCGTTATCGCTACGTCAGAGTCCCAGCCTAACCGTTGACCAGACCTTGTCGCCAAATTGTTCCTTGAGTTCACCGAGACGCTTCACCTCCGCGGAGTCCGCACTGGCCACCATGGCAGGCATTTCAATCACCAAGAGCCTTAATTCCGGCAACGATTGAAGCTCTTTTTCTAGTTCTGGGGTTAATTGCCCGATCGGTAATTCCACTGCTGTGACCCGGCGCTCTGTCGTAACGCCGAGAAGGAACTCGGCAAACGTAGGTTTGGGTGGCGTTTGTGTCCCACTACACGCAATGCCAATTTGCGAGAAGTACACAGAACCTGGTAGCTGCCCAACGCTTATCGCGGTGCTGGAACCTATCCACGGCTCTTGATAGCCGTAGTAGGTTTTGCCTCCTGCCTTATGGATGGCGGATATCGCCTGTGCTTCGGGATCGTAAACGCGCCACGCGAGATAGACCGCGAACAACGCAATCAAGACCAGAACGGTTTTCAGCCCAAAACGCACACGTCGCAACATCTCAATTCCAAGCGGATAACAATGCGCTGCAGCGGCTGTGTTGATTTTCAAGTGGGTTGAAGGTTTCTGTCGGCGCTTTCTTTTGGGCATGTTGTTCTCCATGGTTGGTTGTTGCGGACCATCGCGTTGAGGATGACCAGCAGCTTTCTCATGCAGGCGGTCAT
>DASXWB010000660.1:0-2158 GCA_036503915.1 Lacipirellulaceae bacterium
GTTACTCACCCGTTGGCGGCGAGTCCTACACTCTTCTAACGGCGAACTCGATCACCGGATCAAATTTCCGGGCCACGTCGTTGCCGATGCTTCCGGATGGTTTAACTTGGGACTTGGATATCGGCGCGGATTCGGTCGTTCTCAGCGTGATGGGGTCGTTGCCGGGATTACCCGGTGATTACAACGGGAACGGCGTTGTCGATGCGGCCGATTACGTCGTGTGGCGCAAGAAAAGCGGCACGCAGGAGGAATACAACACCTGGCGCGCCAATTTCGGCAGGACCTCCGGGGCCGCGTCGTTGTCCGATGTGACCGCGCCGGAACCGGCGAGCTTTGCGCTGCTGATGCTCGGCGCAGCGGTAGCAAGCTGGCGCCGCAGCTCACCGCAATCGCGAACGTCACGAAGATTATTGCTGTAGTTCGCATTCATACCGCGGCCTCAAACACATCGTCTTACCGTGAAACGGTATCGCCGATATGTCTGGCCAAACTTCTGATCAAGATAGCGCTCCTCCCGCAAGACGACTCCGAAATGCATGATGCCAAGAACTGGGATTAGCACGACGATCCCCCACCAGGTATTGAACGACAAGATCAGACCGATATAGAGAAGCGTCAGGGCAAGGTAGAGCGGATTGCGGGAAAAACGGAACGGGCCCGTTGTGACGAGGGCCGTTGTGGGCCGCAACGGATTCACGTTAGTACCAGCGGCATGCATCGTTTTTCGTGCCCACATCGCGATCGTGATGGCGAACACGATTAGCGCGAGCCCAACCCACAGCGAGATGGCGTGGCTAATTATCGGCATGGGAATGAACCAATGAAGCGCGAGAACGACAATCAACGCGCCGCCGTACAGCAAAGGAGGCAACACGACAACGCCTGGATTGTCGGCTGATGTAGCGATGGTATTGGGCTTCGAACTCGGCATATCAATTAGCATTCTAATATCGGGTAGAAAAAGGCCACCGCAAAACAAACCCCTATGCACGACCGATGACAAAT
Organism: Lacipirellulaceae bacterium; assembly: GCA_036503915.1. Classification (GTDB taxonomy): domain Bacteria; phylum Planctomycetota; class Planctomycetia; order Pirellulales; family Lacipirellulaceae; genus JABDGM01. The sequence goes on from DASXWB010000660.1 coordinate 1,006, forward strand.
CCGAATGAAAGCATACCGCGCCGCGCGCTGGGCCTGGCCGATATTATGATCCTGGTCGCGGCGACTGCCCTTGCCCTCGCCTGGCTGCGCAAGCCGCTCGAATACCGGCTGACTTTTGTTTCCGACGGAAGAATTATCGAGAACCTGCGGCCATCCACACTGGTCGGCGCGGCCTTTGCCGCGACGTGGGGCCTCGGAGTAATGGCGATCCGGCTCCGGCACCCAAAGCCTGTCGGCAGCGGCTGGAGCTATCGGCCCGGCTTTGTCGCCTGCGCGGCGGCGACACTGGCCGGTCTCGCGAAGCTGGCGGCGCTTCTCGTATGGGGCGCGTTCGAACATTACCGCTTCGAGAGCTGGTACGTGCCATCGATCCTGGGCCAACTGATTGAACCTGCGGCAATGGGGGTCGCCGGCGGCTGGCTGACGCTGTGGCTAGCCGGCCTGTGGAAGCGAGAAAAATCGTTGCTCGATGACCTCGGGATCGTCATTGGCCTCTCGTGGCTGGCTCTGGACGTGCTCGCCTGGGCCGCGCTCTGCCTGGAATGATGTTCGCCGATGGGAACCTGTAATTGTGTGGCTACTGCGGCTGTAACGGTCGGCATCTGGATTATTTGACGTCCGGCCCCACAAACGCTTACAATCGGGCCCAGCAGGGATTAACCATCCTATCTAGCACCCGGTTCTCGGCATCGACGGCTCCTTTCTGCGACCGTCTCCTCCAGCTACGGATGAACGTCCGTACCACGACATGAAAACTTGCGCTTTTTCCGTATTGCTGATTGTCATGTTGCTCGGCGCAGCGGCAAAACAGGTATCGTCGCAGCAGGCCGAAAGTTCGAAGGCAGTCGAATCAAATTCGAAGGTAGGCGCGGGTGCGGCGGACGACACGCCGGACGACGTGCTGTCGGAAGATGAATGGCAACGCGTTGACGCGGCCGTGGAGCGGGCCTTGGCCTGGATGGTAACTCAGCAGCAGGACGATGGTTCGTTTATCACGCTGCAAAGGGGCCAGCCGGGCGTCACGTGCCTGTGTGTGATGGCGTTCATGGCTCAAGGCCATTTGCCAGGTGCTGGTCCTTACGGCGCGCGACTGGAAAGGGCGACCGATTATGTGCTCGATTGTCAAAAACAAAATGGACTGATCTGTGCGGTT
>DASXWB010000661.1:0-2227 GCA_036503915.1 Lacipirellulaceae bacterium
TCACTCCGGTCAACGGTTTTCAGATCGACTTTGCCGCGCTCAATTTCATCGACCTGGACTCCGCGTACGTGCCGCTCATGCTGAACGCTGGTTTTGCGTTCGCCGCCGCTTCCGTGGTGAGCATAGGCGTCGACCTGCTCACGGACATGTCGACCTTTGACAGCCCGGAATTCAGCCTCGGTGGAGGGATCGAATACCTCGGCATTCAAACGGTTCCGCTCCGCGCGGGCTACGCGGTCGACTTCGCCCGTCGAATTCACATCCTGACCGCCGGCATCGGCTACAGCGATCAGGTGTTTGGCGTCGATGTCGGCCTCCGACAGCAGGTCCATCCGGGATATGACACCCGGATCATGGGTGCGATTCGATACTACGTGCACTGAGGCACGCCCTGGCGGGTGTCGATTTCTTGGAACCGGAACCCGCGACGCGCAGTCCAATCTAGCGACCGAGGTGGCGACACCCTGTCGAGAGTTCATCCTTTGACGAATGACCCGGAGCTCCCGGCGAAACTGCTGGTTCGTCTGCAGCGCAGGGACGAGGCCGCGTTCAATGAGTTCGTCCGGGCGCACCAGGCGGCCGTATACCGGCTGTTGCTGAAGATCCTGGGGGACGCGGCCGACGCCGAAGACGTCGCTCAGGAAGTCTTCGTGAGCGCGTTCAAGGCGATCGGCGATTTTCGGGGCGAATCCGCGCTAGGCACATGGCTGCACAGAATCGCTTACAACCACGGGCTCAATCGCATCAAGTATCGAGCCCGCCGCGCACGTGAAGCCCAGAGTCCATTGAACGACGCGATCGCGGCGCAGGCCGGCACAGGATTGGGGGCCGCGCCGGTCACACCCGACCAGGTCGTCGAAGGTCGACAAACAGAAGGACTCGTCCAACGAGCGCTGGCCATGCTCGACGAAGAACAGCGCGCGCTCATCTCGCTACGCGACCTCGCCAACATGAGTTACGCGGAGATCGGCGAACGGACCGGTTTGCCGATCGGGACCATCAAAAGCAAATTGCATCGTGCCCGCCTGGCACTGCATCAACACTTTGCAAAGCTTCGGGAGCAACCGTGACAGCGGACGAAGCACGAGAGCTGTTCAGCGCCGCGCTCGACGATGAGCTCATGCCTGAGGAGAAGCAACGCTTCGCTGCAGCGCTCGAACGAGACGTCGGGCTTTGCGCTGAGTATCGCGAATTCGTCGCCTGCAATGCCGCGCTACGTCAGGTGGCCGCAGCCGGTCCGACGCCGGTCCCCGACCTGTTGCCTGGGGTGCAAGCGCGCTTACGTGCGCGCAGCCGAGGCCGATTCTATGCGGACCGATTTGCCGAGCGGAGCGGTACGCGCTGGTCACCCACCATCGTATTCGCGCTGCTGATGTTGGCGATTCTCGCGCTTTGCTGGCTTGGGTTTCACTGGGTCGATGCCTCCGTCCAGGTGACCCAAACTCCGCCGGATTGAGAAGGTAGGGCCTGCCGCTCGTGACTTTTCGCTCTGGTGTGGGGGATCGGCACTGAGCGCGCTTGACTACCGCGGTTGGCCAACCAAGCTGAATGCGGCAGAATGCGCTGTTTTCATTGCATACTTGGGCTGGTGGTGCTGATGGCTGTCTGCGGCTGCAATGCAGATCCCAACGGCGATGCCGCCGATGCCGGGCCGGACGCCGGGGATGCTGGCGCGGCGGAGCCCCCGTCGGTGGCGCTGCCGGTGGACACCGATGGCGACGGTCTCTGCGATCGCACCGAGCGGCAGTTCGGGACCGATGACCAGGCCAGAGACACCGACGCCGACGAGCTACCCGATCTGATCGAAATCGGCAACGGTTTCGACGCGACCAGTCCGGACGAACCGGCCGAAGACCAGATCGGTCACCTGGTCGGGGAGCCGGGCTCGGTGCTCGAGTTTCCCGTGCGCATGACTGTCCAGGGGGACGGCCAAGCGCTGAGCGGCTACTTCGAGGTCATCCCTTCGATCTACGCGGATGGGTTGACCGCTCAGGACTTCTTCCGGGGCACGATGGCGACGAGCGCCGATCCCGTGGATGGTGTGCGTAGCGTCCAGCCCGGTTCAGCCCGATTCGCCGGAGTGCTTGGCCGCACCCGGTTGAGCTTCGCGTTGCGTTTCGAATATCCGCAAGATGCCGCCGTCGTCGAGTGCGGGCGCGCCTATCCGTTGCGCTATGCGCTCAAAAGCGACGACGGAATGACCGTCGCAGAACGGATCTTCCTGTTG
>DASXWB010000662.1:0-4381 GCA_036503915.1 Lacipirellulaceae bacterium
GCAGCCGCCCTGGCCCTTCAGCGGGAGATACTGCGCCGCGCGCACCCTCGAGCGAATTCGCGCGTCAGCAAGCGCGGCAACTGCGGAGGCAACCGGACTTACTGGAAGATAGCTTCTAGTCCAGTTCGCTGCTTCGGCGAGAGTTTACTAAGAATGGCCATAACGGCTGTGCCGGTTATGTGGCCATTGAATCGCGGCCGAAACCGTTTCCTCACGGCTTGGCCGCGGCGGCCGGCATCTTGTTGCCGGCAGCGATGATGAGGTCGTACACGTACTTGTTACGCTCGGCGCGGCCCTTACTGCGCTTCGACTCGGTGGCCGCGTCCGCCCAGCGCTTTTCATCGATTGCTTTTTTCATTTTCGCAAACGCCTTGAGGCCGTCGACGCCCGTGTTGTAGGCGATATCCATCAGGGCCAGCTTCAGCTCGTCTGGATACTTGTCGTAATCCGAGTAGATTTTCTTGATGCCGGTTTCGAACTCCTTGATCTTTTCCGTCAGCAGCTTTTTAATTTCGGAATCGGGCAGGTCGAGCGTCGTATCGCCTTTGTACGCTGATGCCTTCTTCCCCTTGGTCAACTTCTTGACCTTCTTCCACTCCTCCTCTTTCTCCTTGTCGCTGGCCTTTTTTCCGTCGGCGCGCTTCACGAAGCCGTAGCCCTTCGCGGCCGAGGCACTGGGAATCATGAAGCCGATGCCAACCGTTACGTAGCCGTTCGTGTCGACGTACATATGGGAAATGGAGCCTTCCCACTTCGTGATGTCCTTCGCCGCCGTGTCATAAAAACCCATAAAGTACATCCTTTCACAATCCGATTTTGGTTTGTACTTCGAGCAACTATTAATATGAAACCGCCAAGACGCCAAGTATGGTCCCGAACGCCGACCAACCCTTGGTCTTTCTTGGCGACCTTGGCGATCTTGGCGGTTTAATTCATTCTGTTAGATGCTTCAATACCCCAGCGCGACGCCGTCTTTGCGCGACTCGGTCGCGCCGAAATAAACGTCTTTCTCAGCATCGTACCAGATCGCCTGGTAGCCCCCGAAGTCGCCGCTCAGTGCAGCGGTCACACGATGTCCGCGCCGCACTAGCTCGCGGAGCGTTTCCGCCGGAAAGCCCGACTCGGTTTGCACTTGTCCGCCGCCCGGGTCGGCCGGCTCGCCCGTCGGCTCGGACGTCCCGATATGGTGCACGCGTGGCGCGTCGCCCGCTTCTTGCAGTCCCATGTCGAAGTCGAAGAGGTTGATGAGAATCTGCACATGTCCTTGCGGTTGCATGTCGCCGCCCATGACGCCGAAGCTCATCACGGGCCGGCCGTCCTTCGTGACAAACGCGGGAATGATCGTGTGGAACGGCCGCTTCCCGGGCGCGAAACTGTTGGGCCGCCCTGGCGTGAGGTCAAACATCTCACCGCGGTTCTGCAAACTGAAGCCCAGGCCAGCCGGGCACAAACCTGAGCCGAACCCGCGGTAATTGCTCTGGATAAGTGAAACCATGTTGCGATCGGCGTCGGCTGTTGTGAGATAAACCGTGTCACCCTCGTCGATCGCCGGGTTGCCGGCCGGCACGTTCGTCCCGGCGCTCTTTGGGTTGATTAGCGCCCGCCGCTTTTCTGCGTATGGGGCGGAGATCAGCTCCTCGATCGGGGATTTGTAGAATGCAGGGTCGGCGTAGAACCGCGCTCGATCCTCGAAGGCGAGCTTTTTGGCTTCCACCAGATAATGCAAGTGATCGGGGCTGCCGAAGCCGGCTGCGCGCAGATCGAATTCTTTGAGAATCTGCAGCATCTGCAGCGCGGCGATGCCCTGCCCGTTGGGCGGTAGTTCCCATACGTCGTAGCCGCGGTAATTGACGCTCACCGGCTCAACCCAATCCGAGCGGTGCTCAGCCAGATCCTCGTAGCGCAGAAAGCCGCCAACCTCGCGCATGAAGGCGTCAATCCTGCGCGCAATGTCGCCGCGGTAAAACGCGTCGCGCCCGCCGTGGGCGATTTGTTCCAGCGTATTAGCCAATGCCTCGTTGCGAAACGTCTCGCCGTGTTTGGGCGCGCGGCCGTCCGGCATGAATGTTTCCTCGAAACCCGGAAATTCCGTATATGCTTTCAATGCCTCCGGACCAGGACGCCAGGACAGCGCAATCACCTCAGTCACTGGAAACCCTTTACGCGCATATCGGATCGCCGGCGCCAGGACTCGGTCCAGCGGCAGCTTGCCGAAGCGGCCGTGCAGTTCGGCCCACCCGTCGACGCAGCCGGGCACGCTCACGGGGAGTGGCCCGTACTTCGGCACGTATTGGAGTTTGCGGCGCTGAAACTCTTCAGGCGTGAGCCCACGCGGGCTGCGGCCGCTGGCGTTGAGGCCGTAGAGTTTTTTCGTCTTGGCGTCCCACACGATTGCGAACAGGTCGCCGCCGATGCCGCAGCTCATCGGCTCGGTGAGGCCGAGCACGGCGTTCGCCGCAATGGCTGCGTCGATGGCGCTGCCGCCCGCTTTGAGGATTTCAATCGCGGCCTGCGTGGCGAGCGGCTGGCTCGTGGCCGCCATGCCGTGCTTGCCGACGGCCGGTGAACGTGTGAGGAACGTGCGTCCCGACGGACGGTCTGCTGCCATCGCTCGCTCCGCAACGCTCATCCCAGAAACTGCCGCCAGAAAAGCAACCAACGACGCTCGCGCCCTGCTGCTCATGGAGAATCCCCCGAAATGCTGAGCCACCCGAGCTACCATGTTAGCATGGCGCGCCGCGCATTGGGCGAGTCGACAAGTGAGCACTACCGGGGGTCGGGAGTCTTTAACGGACATCGCGGCACGTGAGCGGCGGGCAGCTCAAGCGGTAATCACGGTTCGTGGCCGCGTGCGACTCCCCACCCCATCCACGTCGCAGCGCCGAAGGGGTCGGGAGTCGAAGCCGATCTCCAACGATATTCCATGCGAAGGCGAGGGCATCGCTCTCGAAAGGGAACGGATTGAAGACTCCCGACCCCAATTGGCGAAGTCATCGAGGCGCTTTGCCGGTTCGCGCCGGATTCGTTTCGCCAATCAGCCGGTTCGAAAGCTGGTAGTCAACTTCCTTTTTCGGCACGATCCAATCGTCCGCGCCGACTTCCTCGTAGCCCTCCGCGGTGAATTCCCGGCGACTGATGTCTCGCAGGTTGATGTACGTCGCGTTCGACTCCAGCCGCGCGCCAACCGGCAAAACCGGGATGCGCTGAAGCTCTTCATCCGGCATTTCGCGCAGAAAGTTGTGGATCTCCTTTGCATCGTATGCCGTGCGCGGGTTCTCCTTTTCCGGGTGCGGTCCAACAAAGCCCCAATTAATCCCTTTTGAGGCATTTGGGTTTAAATCCTGTTGGTAAGGTTCTGGATGCTTGTCTTCGGGTCGGTAAATTCGGCTCGTCATGATATCCCTCCTGCGCGATTCGTGGCGACTTGCGATCCTGATATGCGACAACGGACTCGTCCCCTGCACATCCGAAAACAGCAAAGCGCGCGCCGCATCGTGGGCCGGCAATTTGGCGCGGGTCAGCCTGTCGTTGTCAAATTGCCCCCGGGCGCGGCTGCCCAAGCATGGGCGGCACGTATCGCATCTCCCAATTTTTCCGGCACACCCCCTTGTTTCCGGCCACATAGTGTGCTAATGTACACTAACAATGACCGTCAGGCAGTGACGCCGCAACTGAGACGTCTCGCAGGTCGTCACGCGCGATATTTCGACTACACTCTCGAGGTTCCCAATTGGGCGCCTGTCGCGAGATGCGTCGTTCAGCGCGCGTGAAAACCCCTAGGTGCGGCGCTATTTCCTGGCGGGTGAGGCGGCAACCGAGCATCGTTGCCCATCGCTCCGATTCACTTCCCTCCCTGGGGACCCTTCAGGGGGAGCGACCATGCGCGCTACGCTCAACTGCCCCTCAATGGGCCCATCATTTTTTTATTTTTGGCCTGCCCGCCAAAAATCATCGCGACAAGAAGCAAGGAGAACCCGCCATTTCAAAAACCTGATGATGATGACAATTAAAGCGGTTTTCGAATTCGCGGACTCAACCGAAGGCTTCGCGGAGCCGTTCGAGGCTTCGTGGAATGGCCGTGCGCCAATCTTCTTTGCCTTCGTACTCAAGGGAGACGTAGCCTCGATAGTTGTGGCGGCGCAATAGCTCGGCGATGCGCGGATAGTCCAGCTCGAGCGCATACCAGATGCCGCCGCCGTAATACGTCTTGGCCTGCACGAGCACGGCCCGCGGGGCCATCAGCTCCAGGCGGTCATAAGGATCTTCCAGGAAGTTACCCGTGTCGAGCGTGGCCTGCAGCCAGGGCGAATCGACCGCGTCGATGATCCGCAGCACACCTTCCGGCGTACGACCCAGGCCCCAATGGTTCTCGAGTCCCATC
>DASXWB010000663.1:0-2703 GCA_036503915.1 Lacipirellulaceae bacterium
GAGCGCGAGCAGCACGACTCGCTTGACCGCCGTCTGCAGATCGGCCGCCTCTTCGAACTGCCGGTCGACATGCACGGCCTTCTGCTCGTCCGAGAGAGGCCGGCGAAACGCGCGCTCGACGAACTTGTGGCAGAACTCTCGAAGCTTGGGCAGGTGTTCGGCGTTGTCCGGGTCGGCATCCGCCAGGTTATCAAGGTGCGTGGCGATATAGTCGGCCACTTCGATGGCGGCCTCAGTCGTCGCTTCATCCCAAGCCTTCGATATCGCCGTGCCGCGCTCGAAGCCGACGCTGCGATCATCGGGCGGAAACGGCGTGCGCAGCACAAACACTTCGCGCCCGCGGGCTGTAGACAAATTTCGCGACGCAATGACTTCGGCCGTGTGATGCGGCCGCTTCCATTCCAGATGGACATACGCCTTCACCTCCGGCTTCGGCTTGTCCTTGTTCTTTTTCGAATCGTTGACGCCCTGCTTGGCTTTGGAAAACTCGAGCTTCAGCGGATAGGCCCGCCCACCCAACAGCCAAGTCGTGCCGCGAAACTCTTTGTCGGTGGTCGCTCGCACGTAAGCATCGATCAGCGGCTGCTCCATGTCGTTGATCCATAGCCTCGATGCATGTTCCGTCTTCAAAATGAACTCGTATTCGCCCGTGTCCGGCGCGAGCAGCAAGCCTTGCCAGCGAACCGAGAACTCATGCGCTTCAAACTTGTCCGGCACGGGACTTTCCACGCCCCAATCGAAATCGATGTTGGGATCCGTGCGCCGCACCTGCTTGTCGCTATCGCGAAAGTTCCGCGTGGGGTTGTAGCGGGCGCGCAGCCCGCGCTCGTCGCCCCATTCGTTTGCCGAACGGAAACTGCCGATTAAGTCGGCCACTGCATTCTGATACTGTCGCACGGTAAGCCGCGACAAGGCGATGCGCGCCGGCTTATTGCGCGTCTGCGCATCGGGCGAATAAAACGCGTCGTAAATATACGCGGCAACCGTGCGCGACTCCTCGAGCGGCAACTTCTCATCGGCATCCTGCGGCATCGTCTCGGCGATCAATGCCGCCAGCTGCTCGACACTGCGGTCGCCGGCAAGCGCGTCGGGGTGAAATTCTTCTATGCCCTGGCCCTTATCCCCGTGGCAGCGGGCACAGCGGGCAACGTAAATCGCCTCGCCGCTGCGAGGTTCATTGCCCATCGCCGCGCCGCCCGCAACGAGCACGGCGGCAAACAGCAGTCGCCACGATGAACTGAGCGAAAGTCGCATGAATTTGCCGTGAACCGACCGGCATGGGAGGCGGGATCATGGAACCATTAAGGGCTCCTGGCGAGACCTCCAGCATACCCGCCGCAGGCCGTTTTTCCAAGCAGATTAAACGCCTGTTAGGGGCTTTTCAAGCCACGCGGCCTGTTGAGCTATATCGTAATGCCCGATCATCGGCATTGGGTTCTGTGGCGACCCACACGCACCTCAACCGGCACGCGCACTTCGGTGCGTCGCTGAAGTGGGTCACCTAGCAGGCGACCAAAAAATCTAGAGTTCCAATTTCCGCGGTGGAGTTTGAAACAAGTGACGGGATTGGAGCGATCGACAATCTGACGTTCGAAACAATTGCGGTTCCAGAACCGCCGACTTCCTTTACATAATTGCGTTTGTAGCGATGTATACTCCTTTTCAACGAGTTGGCACTGGCGGACGATTGCGTTGCTGGGGAATTATTTGCGCCGGCGGAGAAACCGCGAAAGGTTTGCGACTGCCGCAATCGCAATAAACACGCTCGCTGGCTCTGGCACCAAAATCCCAACGGCATAGGCGTTCTCCACCCGATAATCGACCTCTGCCGCTCCACCTGGGCAAGGCGTCCCGGGAGGGCAATTAGGGGTAAACATGTACACAACATCCGGGATTCGCGCGACTTGTTGGAATGAGAAAGGCTGAGGCCCGGTTCCCAGGAGAGTGCCGGCGGTCAATTCAGCTTCATGCTGAAAACTTATTATCGGATTCGTCCCGGGCTCAATCTCCCACAAACCAACCAATAGCAGTTGATCGGGTTCCACCGGAACGTGCCAATCCATGATGATAATTTGCGGTTTCTCTAGGGAAATCGGCGCTCCGTCGATTATTAACCTGGCTTGAACCGCATCGTAAGTTGCGACGCTTAAATCGAGGCTGTCTGAGGCGTAGGCCGGCAACGCGTCGGTATTTACTAACATCTGCAATAGAAAACTCCGTTCATTCAAATCCGCCAAGTTGGGATCTGCAGCGCGTAGCGTTCCAGCAAAGTCATAACGAACGCGGTCCTCGCCACGACTCAATATTGGCGTGCCGAAGAACAGAAAGCAGAGCATAGCTATACGTCGATTTGACCTTGACATATCGTTCTGCGTACCTTTCCATCCCAACGGACAAATGACAACGGACAACTTCCACGGGCGCAGCACGCCCCGCGTCGACCTTACCACATTCCGTGGCCCATTCCAAACTTTTTTCCGCACGAGCGCGCATCCACTTTTTCTTCGTGTATATCTCAAAAACAACTTGCTTCTTGAACTAGCTGCTTGTTTCCGGCCACCAAGTGTGCTAATGTACACTTCACGACAATCCGCTCATTTTGGGCCGACAGAGCGCAGTCCGCTACAGGGTGGAAGCGCTCAACGTGCGCGCTTTGGCCTGAGCCTGCCGAAGGCTTCGTTCTTTGGTAATTAGGAATAAGCC
>DASXWB010000664.1:0-5234 GCA_036503915.1 Lacipirellulaceae bacterium
GTTCTTAACTCGTATTCTTGCGGATCCTCGAGCCATGTACGCCATCATTAGCGACGGAAATCGGCAATATAAAGTGGAAGAAGGCCAGGAGCTGGTGATCGATTACCGCGATGTGCCGGCCGGCGAAAAAGTAACTTTCGACCGCGTTCTGGCCGTTGGCGGCGACGGGGATGCCAAGCTCGGTCTGCCGCTGGTCGAAGGCGCAAGCGTCTCAGCCGAAGTGCTCGGTCCGGAAAAGGGCGAGAAGATCGTCATCCAGAAACTGCGCCGGCGCAAGAACATGCGCCGCAAGACGGGCTGCCGTCACATTTTCACGCGCGTGCGCATTGGCAAGATCAAGGCGTAGGACAGTCGCATGTCAGGGGGGCGGCCCCATGCTCTCGGATCGGGCGATTCAGATTATCGCGGACAACAAAATCCGCGCCGCGATCGAAGCGGGCGAGTTCGACGACTTGCCTGGCCTCGGCCAGCCGGCGGCCATCTTCGACGAGCCGTACGATCCACACTGGTGGATTCGGCGCAAACTGAAGCGAGAGCAGCTTACGAATCGGTATGACCTCAAAATCATCTTGAGTCAGTGAGTGCTTCGATGAAGCAACTTTATTCTGCGAAAGATGCGCTCGAGGCTCATGATTTACGGTTGTTTCTGGCCGCGCATGGAATCGAAGCAAAAGTCTTTGGCGACAACAACGCGCTGGAGTCTGTCTTTGCGTTTACTCCTTCGTCAGCTCCTGCCGTTTTTGTACAACCGACGGATTTCGAGCAGGCGGTTAATTTGATAGAAGAGTTCTGCGACCGGCCAGCTAAGCACATGCCTCAAGGAACCTGGACGTGTGATAATTGTCATCAGGTTGTCGAGGAACAATTTGACACTTGTTGGAAGTGCGAAACACCACGCGGAGACGCGGTGGTGATTCTGGATGCCCAAGTGGCGCTGACGCCGCCCGACGATACGTCGCCGGCTGTAGCATCCGAAAAACCGGAATTGACACAGACGGCTGCTCGATCGCCGCAGCCGTTCTCGACACGCAGCGCGTGGGAAATCCGGTTTGAAGTCGCTGTCGTATTAGCCGTGGCGTGGTTTCCCTACTGTGTCTACGGATTGCTTCCCGAAAGCCAGCGATCCGATGAGTGGTCGTTCGTTGTTGACAGCATCTGGTCAATAAGTAACTCGGTTCCGGTCGTGGCCGTGGTGTTGTATATCATGTACCGTTCTGAATTACCGTGGTCTGCGTACGGATTTAAGCGGCCGCGTCTGTTCGATGTCGTCAGCGGCTTTTGCATTCTGGTCGCGACAAGCATGCTTTTAACAGCTTTGGCATTGCCGTTGTTCGTCGCCTGGGGAGCGGATCCTGCGTCCGAGTTCATGGAGTCGTCGTACGAATTCCTGTATCCATCGACGCCGACAGAATTCATAATCCTCGCGCTCATGGCAATTGCCATTGGCGTCGGCGAGGAGTTCGCAATGCGCGGTTACTTGATCCCACGCTTGGAACAGTTGTTCCATTCGACCTTCAAAAGCATCGCGGTCTCATCGCTGATCTTTGCCAGCTATCACCTGTATCAGGGGATCGGCTCTACCATTTGGATTTTCTTCGTGGGGCTGGCATTTGGCTGCGCCTTCTGTTGGTTGCGGCGCATATGGCCCTTGGTCATAGCGCACGCCTTTATGGACTTTGTAGCGCTCTCCGGAGCTGCGAACTGAATCGCCAGAGTTCGCACTGATCCGCTGATCATTCATCAAGCGACGTAAGCTCGATGTTGCGGAACTCGATCGGCGCTCCTTCGGATTGCAGGGCAATGGCGCCGCGGGTTTGGCTGACGTTCGTGGCGCGGTTCACCAGGTCGCCGTTGACTTTCACGATGACTTCGTCGCCGCAGCAGGTGATCTCCATTTCGTTCCATTCGCCGGGCGGCTTTTCGCTGTCGTCGGTGAGGTTCAGATGCCGCCGGCCTTCGATGCGGCCCTCTGGGTTCTCAACTTCGATCGTCGTGCCGATGACCCAGAAGTCGCCCGCGTTGCCATGGCCCAGCTGCACCTCCAATGACTTGGGCCACACGCCCAGGGCGCCCGGCTCGGTCACGTGAACCAAGACGCCGTTGTTGCCCGGCTCGCCCGTCCATCGCCACTGGAGCGTGAGCACGTAGTTCTCGAAATCGTCCTTCTTCGTGATCAAGTAGCCGGCCGGCCGGCCTTTGCACACGAGCACGCCATCTTTGACCGACCACACGTCCTCCATCCGCACGCCTTCTTTGTCTAAATGGTAGGTCCAGCCCGCAAGGTCTCGGCCGTTAAACAGCTCGATGGGTTCTTCAGCAGCGGTCGCTGTGAGCTGACTGACAAGTGAAAAGAGACACGCGACGAACAGGCACACGTGGCGGCACATAGCATTTCTCCTTCGCATCGAATGCATTGGACAGATGGCCATCGCGGACGGACGACGCTCCCGGATGCAGCCAGTTTAACAAGCCGTTGGCGCGTTTACCAACAATCGCGAGCGATTTTCGCCAGTAAACAGGCTGTTTTGCGGCATGTGCTGACGCGAATCGGCGGACCGGGGTGGTCGGCCGGCATGCTATATTTGTGGAACGCAAGTGGGCGCCGTGTACGGATTGCGAGGCGTGTGTGGTCAGCAGGGATAGCGCGCTGGGATGATCGCGGGGCCGCGACGGCACGCAATTGACGCATTGTTACCGAAGTGGGGCTGAGCGATGTTTGGAATCAATTACCTCAAAGTGCCGCCGACGACTCACGTGCTGCACTTCAAGCGCGGGCAAGTGGTCAAGTCGGGAGCCGGCTTGTCGTTCTTTTACTACTCGCCGACGTCGGTGATCGTCCTGGTGCCGATCGCGAGCACGGACGTGCCGTTCGTGTTTAATGAAGTCACGTCCGACTACCAGGACGCTACGATTCAGGGTCAGTTGACCTACCGCGTCGTGGATCCGAACCGGCTGGCGGCCCTCTTGGATTTCAGCATCGATTTCACAGGCCGATACCGGTCGGACGACCCCACCAAGCTCAACGACCGGCTGATCCATGCGGCCCAAATCCTCGCGCGCGGGTTCACGCAGCGGCGCGAATTGGGCGAGGTGCTCGTGAGCAGCGACGCGCTTGTTGAGCACATGCTCGCAGGCCTGCGGTCGTCTGAGGCCGTCGCGATGTTGGGCGTCGAGGTGATCGGCCTGTCGATTCTGTCGATCAAGGCCACGCCCGAGATGTCGAAGGCGTTGCAGGCCGACGCTCGAGAAAAACTGTTGCAACGGGCCGACGAGGCCATCTACTCGCGGCGCAACACGGCAGTTGAACTGGAGCGGCGGATCAAGGAAAACGAGCTGAACACAGAAATTGCGGTCGAGGAGAAGCGGCGCACCGTGCGCGAGACGAAGATGCGGGCCGATATCGCCGTAGAGCAGGAGCGGGCCGAATTGGTCAACCGCCGCGTCGAGAATGAACGGAAAGAATCGCAAGCCCGCGCCGACGGGCTGCGGGCAATGCTTGAACCGATGAAGGAAGTCGATTGGCGCACGCTGATGGCGGCCCAATCCGGCGGGCTCGACTCGCGGCAACTCATCGCGATGGCATTTCGCGATTTGGCCGACAAAGCCGACAGCATTGGCAATCTCAACATTTCGCCGGACCTCTTGACGACGTTGCTAGCGCCGGACAAAGGGGATGGCGAAGCCGCCGCCGATAATGACGAAAGTGGCCAAAGCCGCGGGAAACGAAAACGATAATTTGCAACAGATGCCGCACAAAACTCACGCAGAGGCGCAGAGAGCGCGGAGAGCAACGCGGAAAAATATGTTCGATACTTTTGGAGCACTAATTCTCGCTAATTGGCACTAATTGAAGAATTAGCGGAGATCAGTGAAGATTAGCGTTCCACTCTGCGGTCTCTGCGCATCTGCGTGAGCCTCCTTTCGAATTGCTGCTGCCGCCGTTCCCCAATCGTGATGCTCAATACGCTGCCAATCATCGCCGTAGTCACGCGGGAAACCCGCCTCGAAGGGCTCAAGGCCCGCTATGCGACGACGTCCGCGGCCACGTTTCGCCTGAAGCAAGCGGTGGGCCACGAGGTCGAACTGCGCAAGCGGCGAATCGCCAAGATGGGCCGGAAACTTGATAAGGAGCAAGAACAGGTCGTTATGGCTGCCGCCATGGACCTGGCTGAGGAAAGCGAATACGAGTCGGAGGACGAAGCCTATCAGCGTTCAGTCGGCCGACTCATGAAGGAGTTGGATCTCGGCTATCCACTGAAAAAGGTCGATCGAACGTTCGTGCCGAATTTCGATTTTGGCCGCTGCGTGCTGGTGGTGGTCACCGGCCCCGACGGCCTTGTGGCCAACACGGCCAAGTATGTCGGCGAGTTGCCGATTGTCGCGGTGAATCCCGATCCGGCACGGAACGACGGCGTGCTCTTGCCGTTCGAAATCGGCGACGCGCGGAAAGCGGTGCGCCGCGTATTAGACGAGCGGGTGAAGACGCGCGAAATCACGCTCGCCGAAGTAAACACGAACGACGGCCAGCGGATGCTGGCCTTCAACGATTTCTTTGTTGGCTGCTCCAGCCACGTTTCCGCCCGATACACGATCGAGGCTGAGTCGCATATCGAATCGCAGTCGTCTAGCGGCGTGCTCGTTTCCACAGGGGCGGGCTCGACGGGCTGGTTGTCGTCGCTGTTCAACATGACGGCCGGATTCTGCCGCTTTGCCGGCCGCGCGGAGCCTGAACCAGTCAGGATGAGTTGGGAGGACCGCCGGCTGATGTGGGCGGTGCGCGAGCCGTTCCGCAGCAAACACTCGTCGGCCGACCTGGTGGCCGGCATTCTGGAGGAAGCGAATGAGCTGGTGATCGGCTCGCAAATGCCCACCAGCGGCGTCATCTTCTCGGACGGAATCGAAGCGGACTTCCTCGAATTCAACAGCGGCTCGATCGCGAGGTTCACGGTCTCCAAGCAGCGGGCCCGGCTGGTTGTGGGGTAAGCTACGATCGCCGGCCTAATTTCAATTCGCCCGGCCATGTAAAACCAGCTGGCGGAACACGCTCCGCACCGATTTGTGCAAGTGTCGCGCGAAATCCCGCCCGAGCTCATGCTTCGCGATCAGCTCGACGACGTCGGCAAAATCCTTGTGAGTGCGGCGCAGGTTCGCCTGCCCTGAAGCGATCTTGGATTCGATCAGTGCTGCGAGCGAGAGCACCGAAAGACCTTCCAACTCAGTCGCACCATCCGAAT
>DASXWB010000665.1:0-5047 GCA_036503915.1 Lacipirellulaceae bacterium
ATCGCCGCACAGGGGCTGCTGCGGTTGGGGCATTATCTGGTTCATACGAAGGGCGAAACGAAACCGGGCGTGCGATACGTCGAAGCAGGCTTGGCCATCGTCAATACACTGCTCGATCAGCCTTATTTGTCGACCGATCCCCAACACGAAGGCCTGCTGTTGCACTCGGTCTACCATCGGCCGAACGGCTGGGACTACGTACCCCCGGACCGCACTGTTCCATGCGGTGAATCGAGCATGTGGGGCGATTATCATGCAAGGGAGGTCGCCCTCTACGTCGAGCGGCTGGCCGAGAACGCGCCGTATTACACGTTCTTCGGGGCTGGCGTGTAGAGCATGTGAACCGATTAACTAACCACCAAGAACACGAAGAACACAAAGCTGGACTAACCCGATTGAAATTCAGAAAGAATGAACGTCGGCATATAAACGCAAACTTAGTGCCCTTTGTGCGCTTTGTGGCAAATCATAATTCCAAACAGGAGAAAAAGTCGCTGTGTCAAGCTCGGCAAAACGCCTTGCGCTAGTGACCGGCGGAAGCCGCGGCATTGGCTTCGGGATTGCCGAAGCACTGGCAGACAGCGGCTTCGATCTGGCGATCAACGGCGTGCGCGACGCCGCTGCAGTAGAGGAAGTGCTCCAATCGCTTACGCAGCGCGGCGCTGAAGTTCTGTATTGCCGGGGTGACGTCGCCGTTGCGGCCGATCGGCAAGCCATCGTGGATTTGGTGCGGGCACGATTCGGCCGACTCGACGTGCTGGTGAACAACGCGGGTATTGCGCCGACGGTTCGCGCCGATATTTTGGATGCGTCGGAAGAGAGCTTCGACCGCGTCGTCGGTATCAATCTCAAAGGACCGTACTTTCTCACGCAGCTTGTCGCTCGATGGATGATCGACGAGCGCGCGGCCGATCCCACATTCAGCGGCGTCATTGTGAACGTTTCCTCCGTTAGTGCGACCGAGGCGTCGATCAACCGAGGCGATTACTGCATCAGCAAGGCGGGCGTCGCCATGGCCACGAAGCTCTGGGCGCACCGGCTGGCCGAACATGGCATCGCGGTGTACGAGGTTCGGCCGGGAATAATCGCGACGGATATGACGGCGCCTGTGAAGGAAAAATACGACCGGCTGATCGCCGGCGGTCTCACGGTGGAAAATCGTTGGGGCATGCCGGAAGACGTCGGCCGGGCCGTTGCCATGCTGGCGCGCGGCGACCTTACATATGCGACGGGAAACGTTCTGATGATCGACGGCGGCCTGACCCTGCGGCGACTATAGCCAGATCAATTATCATTGCTTTTTCTGTCCGGGTGCAGCACTACGAAGTTTCCTCCCGGCTCTATTTGAACTATGGCTTCGCCGCCCATGTTACGACTTACGTAGTCATCGATTTCTCCATCAAAGCGAGTCTGCTGTTGCCGAGCCGTAAACGTCGCCGTTCCGTCGTCGTCAAAAAAGACACGGGTTCTCTTGATTTCCCCGACCTGAATTGGTCCTAGCTCGACTCGAACTCCCGGGCCTTCTACGACGAAGCTGTCGATTTTCGCGCCGCTTTCGTTCACGACTTGAACTGTGTACTGCGTTATTAGGGCGATTGCGGACAGGGCATAAAAAGCGGCAGCCGGAAAATTCGAGAGTAGCAACAATCCTACCAGAACCGTCCGGCCGTCTAAGCCGTCTTGCCGATAGGCGTACGCGACGAGACACGTGATTCCAACCGCAAAAAAACCCAGACCAGCGAGAATGGTGAAGTATCCGGCGATAGCAAGCCAGTCCAAGCGGGTGATACGAAAGCCAAAATAAATTGCAGAACCGATGGTAAGTGGAATCACCCCACAGACAATCGCCGTTTGTAGAAGCAGTCGGTTGCCCTTCTCTTGATAACGCCTCCAATATTTTCCTCGCACACCATCGTTAAGCCGAGCGAGATCGTATTCCGAACGCAATTCGTCGACCAAATCAGGATCATCAGCCATGCTGCGCTCACTTCAAAAAAACGGCGCCTATTGTTTTGATGTCACTGCTCCGCTACACAATACCAGAAGACACAAAGCCAACTAACCTAGCACTTTCCAGATGAATACAGTCCTTGAGCGAATCGCCGAATTGAAGCTGATTCCCATGGTCGTCCTCGACCACGCGGAACATGCTGAGCCGTTTGGCGACGCGCTCGTCTCGGGCGGCCTGCCGGTTGCCGAGATCACATTTCGCACGTCGGCGGCCGAGGCGGCGATCCGCGAGTTGGCCGGGCGCGGCGACTTGCTGGTCGGCGCTGGCACGGTGCTTTCCAAGGAGCTGGCTGACCGCGCGATTGATGCCGGAGCGCAGTTTATCGTGGCGCCCGGCACGAACCCCGCGGTGGTGGAGCACGTTCTCAAACGGGGCGGCACGATGATTCCTGGCGTAGTGTCGCCGACCGAAATCGAATTCGCATTGTCGCTGGGAGTTTCGACGCTGAAGTTTTTTCCCGCTGAGACGATGGGCGGCGTGGCGATGCTCAAGGCGTTGGCCGGGCCTTACCCGGATGTGCGATTCATCCCCACGGGCGGCATCACGCCGGAGCTGTTACCCAACTATCTCAAGCTGGCGTCCGTGGCGGCCTGCGGCGGTTCGTGGCTCGTGCCGCGGGACCTGCTGGCGGCGGGCAAGTTCGATGCGATCAAGCGACTTGTTGAGCAGGCCGTGAAGATCATCGCCGGCCCGCCCATCGCCGCGACTTAACTTCTCTGCGTCGCGCCGATTCAATCTGAGACGGCATTCTCGCATTGAGATTCTCAAGCGGCCGCGTTGGCGCAACAACCACGCGAATCGGCCGAATTCTCGAGCTCGCAGCAATGAAATCAATTCGGCACGCGCGTTGCTTAATACGCCATGCATAACCGATCCATCCCGTTGCCGCCGAAGGGCAACGCCCGCCTTACAGGACCACTTTAATGAAGCGATTTGGATTATGCACCGTCATGCTCGCCGCGCTAGCCATGGTTTCGGCCGCCGCCGATTCCGCTGAGGGGGCAGTGCGTCGAGTGCACGTGTCGCCCCGTTCGCGCGTGTATGTCGCGAATCCGGTTCGGCCGATTTATCGGCCGCGCGTTGTGATTACTCAGCCGGTCGGGCCGGTGATTTACAGCCCTTGGAACTACAATTCAGCAGTGATCGTGCCGCACGGAAATCACTTGCACGTCGTTCCGGCGGCACGGCCGATTGGAATCTGGGGTTCCGCCGCCTGGTGAAGCAGCCATTGTTAGCAGACTCCGCCCATGGCGGCCAGTCGCAGGCCCAGAGCGCTTGCGGCTGGCCGTCTTCTTTTTAAGCCAGTGGCCGCCTAGGTGCGACGCTTCTCTCTGGACTGATCCTCAACGTCGCGACGGTCAGTGTCACTCAGGCCCTTCTTGATTTCCTTTCGAGCCTCGGCCGCCAGGTCGCGATAGGTCCGGCGAATGTGCTCGATTTCCTTTTCATCCAACTCTTCCAGGTCCAGTAGCGCGTTGTGAGCGCCTTCGGTCGCGCGGATCAGCTCATCCAGCTTGGCTTGAATCGCGCCCGTGTCGCGATTCTGCGTGCTCTGAATGAGGAACACCATCAGGAAGGTGACGATGGTCGTGCCGGTGTTGACGACCAGCTGCCAGGTTTCGCTGAAATCGTACCGCGGCCCGAGAGCGGCCCATACGACGATCACAGCCGCCGCCAGAGCGAAAGTGGCCGGGTGGCCGGCGGCGTGCGCGGCCCATTTGGCGAACAGTCCGAACCAGTGCGCCAATTTGTTCATATATTGGTCCTTTCCTGAGCGATTGCACTTGGTGGTTTATCGCCGTGGCGGCGTTGGTTGAACCAATGTAAACTACACACGCGTGGATGGTCGCCGCCACAAATCCTCATAGAATGCCAATCGGTCAAGGACTGGACCCCTGCATCCCATCACACTGCAATAATTAGGAGCTTATGCCATGTTACGTTCTGCGATGCTTGGTTTTGGCCTGATTGCCGTCGGTTTGCTGCTGCCCGCCAGCGGCTGCGATTCCAAAGCGCCGACGGCGACATCCAATTCGACATCCGGTGACCAAGCAGGTGGGGGCTCATCCGGCACAGTCGCGGCTGGCGAATCGGAACCGACGGGCCTGCCGACCGAAGGCTCTCCCGAAGGCGAAGCGGACCCTGGCGACGTGCAAGAAGCATTCGCCCAGGCAATGACCAGTGAAATAGACGCCGCCCTGGCGGCGCTATCGCCGGCAGATCGGGAGCAAGCAATCAAGCAGAAAATCTGCCCATTTAGCGAGGAGCCGCTCGGCTCGATGGGCGCGCCGATCAAAGTATCCGTCGCCGGGCACGAAGTATTTATCTGCTGCAAGGGCTGCGAGGCGCCGCTCAAGCAGGACCCGACGACGCATCTGGCGAAGATCGGCTTGAAGCCCGCAGCGGATGCGGCGGCCGAGTAACCTCCGCGCAAGGTATCCGTTGTCAGATTTCGGTTATCAGAAATCGCTATCCGACACCTGACACCTGAAACCGGACACCTATAGCTCCCAGCCTTCTCGGCGCGGCGTGCGCTAAATCGCAATGGTGATTTTAGAATGTTGAATTTCGCCTCACTCAATTTTTTCTTTTTTCTGGTGGGGCGAAATTCGGCGAATTTCGCCTCAGCGCGCCCGCACAAGTCGTTTGCCGGCTGCCGGTTAGGATGTGGCAGTGAGGCGGAATTGGCTGAATTTCGCCTCGGGGGGGTGACAAAACTCTCCTCAGGTGGGCGAAACTCGTCAGGCGTGGGTGTCACTCGCCGCGGCGAGTGCCATACCAATCGCGAGGTAATACGAGGCGATCGTGTCGAGTAGACATCAGCTTGTACTGGAACTCAAAATGCTGGAACGTTGGGCTGAGGCGACCATCTGCAAGGCCCTGGCATCCAACAGCACTGGCAGAGCCAGTGGCACCCGCGCGAGGCGGCGCATCAGGTGTCCAAAACTCCCCCCACATACTTTTGGACAACTGAAGCGATTTGGGTTTGTCCAATCTCTGCGGTTTGCCGCGGTGACAGGTGCGCTTGGGTGCCAC
>DASXWB010000666.1:0-3672 GCA_036503915.1 Lacipirellulaceae bacterium
ATTGGCGAGCTTTGCCGCGACGGCCGGGCTCACCTCGCGACCGGCGGCGACAAAGTCGTCGAAGCCGTTGGGTACCGGCAAGTGTACTTTTGGAATCGGCGTCGCGGTCAGCAAGCGATAGAAGAAAGCGATCGGGAACACCGAGGCAAGGCAGAAGAGGATCACAGTTGCCCATCGCGCGAGCGCAACGCGCCGCTTCGCGATCGGCGTATCTGCCAGCGCCCTCGTCATTTCATGAAACGGATCGAACCAGCCGGCGGCTCGCATCAACAATAACCATACACACAGCACAGCCATGCCGAGGCCGATGCTTACTATCCAAAAAACAATTCCTCGCCAAGAATCGTGCAGCGCGAATTGCCAGAAGTCCGCGACCGGATTCGTCGAGATGCCCCAAATCCGGACGAGATACGCGCCCCACTTGAGGAAATGCATGGTCACGGCCAACGCGACGAGTAGAAAAGGCGCGGCGAGCAGACGTATCCACCAGCGCGCTGTGCCGCATGCGAGCCAAACGCACGTCAGGCAAATCACCGCCAGCACTACTCCGCTAGCCAGCAGATCGTACCATTGATTCGGTTGTATCTTTGGCGTTCGCGCGATGACTGCCGTAGCGACGGCGACAATGACCACCGTCAGCATGAGCGTCTGCAAAGACAAACTGAATCGTCGACTCGGCACATGCGACATAGCTTCTTCGGTCGGGCGTCCACGCAGGCGGCGCCAGATCGCCATTCCGGCAACGACCAGCAAGCTCTCGATGCCGAGCTGATACGCCAGTTCGTACGCGGGAATTAGCAGTGTCGCCAGAACGACGGCGGCGACAATCACCGTGCGGAGGAACCAGTGCCACTTCGATGCGGCCGCCCACAGCGCGAACATGCCGATCATCGCGATCGGGGCGGCGCCGGCGAGATGGTAGACGTCGATCATCGTCCCCTATGGGTGGCATGCTCTCGCCGGGCAGCGGCGTGAGCATGATCCGCTGCGCCCATGCCGACGCCGCTGCCCGGCGAACGCATGCCACCTCCTACTTTAATGCCGGCCTTGCAGAATGCGGCTCTGCTCCATGGCGTCTTCGGCCATGCGGATGTAGCCCATGTTGTTGGTGCCGGCGAATGCACGCTGGTAAGTCACACTGAGCGCGGTGTAACTGAAGGGATCGTCCGGCTCGATCTCGCACACGCGCCGCGCATGCTCGATCGCCTCTTCATGCCGCCCGAGCTTCTGCAGCACGACGGCCAGCGCGGAATGGGCCAAGGCGTAGTTCGGCTCAACTGCGAGCGCCTCGTTCAGTTTCGCCACGGACTCGTCGAGCTTGCCTGCGTCTTTGAGCTTGTCGGCTTCGTCGTAGAGAGTAGCGGGATCGGTCATAATGGGCCTCCTCCGGTTCGTACCGTTGCTTGCTGCTAGCAGATTGTTTCCGCGCTGCTGGCACCATGGGCGTTCAGCTAGCGGGACCAACGCCGAGTTTAGCAGGCAGCAGCCGATTTAGGATAGTTGCCAGCGCCTAGCGCGAGAAAATCGCCACGTGCGGCTAAATCGCCCTATTTGATATGCCCGATAGTGAAAGTGGCGTCGCTAGCGCACGTAGGTCGGGCAATGCCCACCAAAGAATGTGCTTCCGAACGATGTGGTGGGCAGTGCCCACCCTACGCAAGCCGGCGCCCTGCCCGCCCCGCTTTGTCGCCCGTTGACGAGGACCCGCCTGTGTCGATCCACCCGCTGGCTGTTGTGAGTCCCCATGCCGAAATTGGAACTGGAGTACGCATCGGCCCATTTTGCGTCGTCGAAGCGGGCGTCGTGCTCGGCGACGGCTGCAATCTTGCCAGCCGAGTTACGGTAAAATCAGGCGCCGTTCTGGGGCGGGACAATGTCGTTCTCGAAGGAACTGTCCTCGGCGGCATGCCGCAGCACGTGCACATGCCCGAGTACCCCGGCGTCTTAACGATCGGCGACGGCAACGTGATCCGCGAGAATGTGACGGTTCACCGTGCGATGAACGCCAGGAATGTCACGCAAATCGGCAGCCGTTGCCTGCTCATGGTCGGTTCGCACGTGGCTCACGACTGCACGGTAGGCGATGGCGTGATCATGACGAACAACTCATTGCTCGGCGGCCATGTGACGGTCGGCGACAAGGCGTTTATTTCTGGCGCGGTGGGGGTGCACCAGTTCTGCCGAATCGGCCGTCTGGCGATGGTCGGCGGCCAGGCGCGCGTGACGCAAGATGTGCCGCCGTTCGTCACAGTCGATGGCGGCACCACGATGATCGTGGGGCTGAACAAGGTCGGCCTGCGCCGCGCCGGCTTCTCCGTGGAAGATTTGGCACAGCTGAAGGCGGCCTATCGCACAATTTACCGCAGCGGCCTGACGTGGGAAGAGACACTCGCCGTGTTGCGGACTCAGTTCACCGACGGGCCTGCCGCCGAATTCTTGCCCTTCTTCCTCGCCGGCAAACGTGGCTTTGTGCAGGAACGCCGCACGCCGCCGGGCGCCATCGTACGCCTCATGCGCGATGACGAGGATGAAGACGGAATCGCAATACTCGCCGAAGCGGAAAAGAAAGTCGGCTAACCCACCAACTCCCAGGCCCAACGGCCGCCCCCACCCCAATGTGGCCCACCAAGCCGGGCCGCATTCTGTTAGTTTTTAATCGCGCCGAGTCCCTCCCGGACGGCGTGGCCGCGCGGTAAGCGTTGAAACGCGCCGCGCGATCGCGACCCCCCCAAAAAAACAGAGATGAGGATGGATGATGAAGTTGCGGCAACGCTTGCGCCGAATCAGCTCCAGGTCATGGGCTGGGTGGCCCGCCGAGGCTTACGCCCAGATGCAATACCAGCAGCGGCTTCTGGCTGTGCAGGAACATCTTAGCGGCATTCTCGATGATTCGCCCGCCGGGCCACTGCGTCTCATGAGCGTGTGCGCCGGCGACGGGCGGGACGTAATCGGCGCAGTGCGAGCGCATGAGCGGCGTGGCGATGTGTCGGCCTGGCTGGTTGAATTAGATCGCCAGTCGGTTGCAGCCGGTATTCAAGAGGCATCGATCGCCGGCCTTGAACGCGCAGTGAATTTCATCAACGCGGATGCGACCGAATACGGTACCTACCTGGGTGTCGCGCCGGCCGATATCGTACTTGCGTGCGGCGTTTGGGGTCACGTGCCGGCGCACGAACGAGAGTCGTTGGCCCGCGCGCTTGCAGCATTGTGCAAGCCGCGCGGCACTGTCACCTGGACACGGGGAGTTTCGAGTGGACTCGCTCGATTGAATGAGATCGCAGTGCTGTTTGCTCGACCGACGTGGGAAAACGTTCGCCTCACCATTACCGCCGACAAGAAATGGGCCGTCGCGACGTATTGCTACGCAGGCCCGCTGGTCGAACTGCCTGAGATGGGGCGAATCTTTAATTTCCAGCGACACGCGGGCCGGTGACACGCACTAAACATAGCCCGCCGTCCTGGCCGGGTTCATTCAGCCGGCCCAAAATGGGCCGGCAATGTATCTTGTCACTCGCCTTTGCGGCCGGTGTCGGCGCCGCCCTGCTTGAGTGCCGCTTGAGCCGCGGCCAACCGTGCAATTGGCACGCGGAACGGGCTGCAAGAGACGTAATCCAGGCCGACCTTCTGGCAGAACTGGATTGAATCCGGGTCGCCGCCGTGCTCGCCGCAGAT